>NZ_LVCT01000194.1:0-28467 GCF_001647205.1 Rhodococcus sp. EPR-134 | reverse complement strand
CGTCGTGTCCTTGCCATGCCCGGGGTAGACGACGGTCGCGTCGTCGTACCTTCCGAACAGCTTGTTTTCCACGTCGTCGAGCAGAGAAGTGAACTTCTCGGGGTCGGCGGTCTTGCCTACTCCGCCGGGGAAGAGTGAGTCGCCGGTGAAGAGGTGAACCTGTCCGCTCGGTTCGGTGAGAGCCAGCGCGATGGAGCCGGGCGTGTGGCCGGACAGGTGAATGACGTCGAGGCTCAAGTTGCCAACGGTCACCTTGTCGCCGTCTTCGAGGAGTACGTCCGGGGTGACGGGAAGGACCTCTGAGTCGAGGGGGTGTGCGGCCGTCGGCACCTTGGTTGCGGCGTGAACGTCTTCGAGGGCCAACCAGTGATCGCCGTGCTGGTGGGTGGTGACGATGGAATCGAAAACAGGTGCTTCCTGTTCGATGAGCGCGATGATCTTCTCGGCTTCGTTGGCCGCATCGATCAGGAGAGATTTCCCGGTCGTGGAACAGACGACGAGGTAAGTGTTGTTGTCCATGGGGCCGACCGACATCTTCGTGATGACGGCGCCTTCGACTGTGCGCCGCTGAGGGGCAGAATCGGGGGAGACCTGACCGGTGTAGGAGTCGTCGATCACGATGGGCTGATTCGTCATGAAACGCAGGCTACCTTCGAATAGGGGCAGGTAGAGCGATGGGCTCGCCTGGTGAGAAAAACGTGTCGGTGGCTCGGCCTACGATGACGATCGCTCGAGGACTCGCGTTTGCGAGGCCACTCGAGACTTCTCCGGGGGGACGGCCCCGGACGATTGACAATGAAGGGAATTGGTGTGGCGGATCGCCTGATCGTGCGGGGTGCGCGTGAGCACAATCTGCGAGGAGTCGATCTCGACCTCCCGCGAGACAGCCTGATCGTCTTCACCGGGTTGTCCGGCTCCGGCAAGTCCAGCCTCGCGTTCGACACGATCTTCGCCGAAGGTCAGCGCCGCTACGTCGAGTCGCTCTCGGCATACGCGCGTCAGTTCCTCGGTCAGATGGACAAGCCGGATGTGGACTTCATCGAGGGATTGTCTCCTGCGGTGTCGATCGACCAGAAGTCGACCAACCGCAACCCCCGTTCGACGGTGGGCACCATTACCGAGGTCTACGACTACCTCCGACTTCTCTATGCCCGCGCAGGTTCGGCGCACTGCCCGGTGTGTGGTGAGAAGATCGCACGTCAGACGCCCCAGCAGATCGTCGACCAGGTGCTCGAGATGGAGGAGGGCATCAAGTTCCAGGTCCTCGCACCAGTGGTCCGTACTCGTAAGGGCGAGTTCGTCGATCTCTTCGATCAGCTCAACACCCAGGGCTACTCGCGAGTGCGCGTCGACGGTGTCGTCCATTCGCTGGCGGATCCGCCGAAGCTCAAGAAGCAGGAAAAGCACGACATCGAAGTAGTGGTCGACCGATTGCAGGTCAAGGCGAGTTCGAAGCAGCGCCTGACCGACTCGGTCGAGACCGCACTTCGCTTGGCTGAAGGCATCGTGGTCCTCGACTTCGTCGACCGTGAAGAAAATGCACCTGATCGTGAGCGTCGTTTCTCCGAGAAGCTGGCCTGCCCGAATGGCCACGCACTCGCGATCGACGATCTCGAACCGCGCTCGTTCTCCTTCAACTCGCCCTACGGCGCCTGCCCGGAATGCACCGGCCTCGGTATCCGCAAGGAGGTCGACCCGGATCTGGTGGTTCCCGATCCCGACCTGAGTCTCGAAGACGGAGCGATCGCGCCGTGGTCGATGGGCCAGAGTTCCGAGTACTTCGGACGGTTGCTCTCCGGCCTCGGCGACATCCTCGGTTTCGACATGAAGACGCCGTGGAACAAGTTGCCGGCGAAGGCCCGCAAAGCAATCCTCGAAGGCAGCGAGGAGCAGGTTCACGTCCGGTACAAGAATCGGTACGGCCGTACCCGTTCTTACTACGCGGAGTTCGAAGGTGTGATGCCGTTCCTGCATCGCCGGCTCGAGCAGACCGAATCGGATCAGATGAAGGAACGGTACGACGGGTACATGCGCGACACGCCGTGCCCGGCGTGTGGTGGTGCTCGCCTGCGCCCGGAAATCCTGTCGGTAACTATCGCGGCTGGAGACTTCGGCAGTAAGTCCATCGCCGAGGTCTGTGAACTGTCGATCTCCGATTGCGCGGACTTCTTGAACAGCCTCACTCTCGGTTCGCGCGAAGAGGCGATTGCGGGTCAGGTCCTCAAGGAAGTTCAGGCACGACTCGGGTTCCTGCTCGACGTCGGCTTGGAATACCTTTCCCTCTCGCGTGCCGCTGGCACGTTGTCCGGTGGCGAGGCCCAGCGAATCCGCTTGGCAACGCAGATCGGTTCCGGACTCGTCGGCGTGCTGTATGTACTCGACGAGCCGTCCATCGGCCTGCATCAGCGTGACAATCGACGACTGATCGAAACCCTGACGCGCTTGCGCGACCTCGGCAACACGCTGATCGTCGTCGAGCACGACGAAGACACTATCCGCACGTCCGACTGGGTAGTCGACATCGGACCGTACGCCGGCGAGCACGGCGGCAAGGTCGTCCACAGTGGGCCATACGAAGAACTGCTGACGTGTGAAGAATCTCTGACCGGCGCCTACCTGTCAGGTCGTAGCTTCATCGAGGTTCCGGCCATTCGTCGACCGGTGGACCGCAAACGCCAGGTCACGGTCGTAGGAGCGCGCGAGCACAATCTCGACGGCATCGACGTGAGTTTCCCGCTGGGTGTTCTCACCGCTGTCACCGGTGTCTCCGGTTCGGGCAAGTCGACGTTGGTCAACGACATTCTCGCGACCGTCATGGCGAACAAGCTCAACGGTGCACGCCAGGTACCTGGGCGTCACACACGAATCAACGGTCTCGATCAGCTGGACAAGCTCGTGCAGGTCGATCAGTCTCCGATCGGCCGGACTCCACGATCGAACGCGGCGACGTACACCGGCGTGTTCGACAAGATCCGAACCCTGTTCGCGGCCACCACGGAAGCGAAAGTCCGCGGTTACCAGCCCGGCCGATTCTCGTTCAACGTCAAGGGCGGACGCTGCGAGGCGTGCTCCGGCGACGGAACGCTGAAGATCGAGATGAACTTCCTGCCGGACGTGTACGTGCCCTGCGAGGTGTGCCACGGCGCCCGGTACAACCGCGAAACGCTCGAGGTCCACTACAAGGGCAAGTCGATCGCCGAGGTACTCGACATGCCTATCGAGGAAGCAGCCGAGTTCTTCCAGCCGGTCACCTCAATTCACCGGTACCTCAAGACGCTGGTCGACGTCGGGCTGGGCTATGTCCGACTGGGTCAGCCGGCTCCGACTCTGTCCGGTGGTGAAGCGCAGCGCGTCAAGCTCGCCGCCGAATTGCAGAAGCGGTCCACCGGTCGCACGGTGTACATCCTCGACGAGCCCACCACGGGTCTGCATTTCGAGGACATCCGCAAGCTCCTGATCGTGATCAACGGTCTGGTGGACAAGGGCAACAGCGTGATCGTGATCGAGCACAATCTCGACGTGATCAAGACGTCGGACTGGGTCGTCGACATGGGGCCCGAGGGTGGATCCGGCGGCGGAACCGTTGTGGCGCAAGGTACTCCGGAAGACGTTGCCGCGGTCCCCGAGAGCTACACGGGCAAGTTCCTCAGTGAGGTTCTCACCGCACAGCACGCGCCGGTCAAGGCCAAGCCGATCACCAAGAAGCGTGCGACGAAGGCAGTTGCCGCAAAGAAGGCCGCGCCACGGAAGAAAGCCGCTTCCGTGAGCTAGTAGAACGTGAGCAAGTAGAAATCGGTCAGTGATGCCGGGTCGGAATCGACCCGGCATCACTGCTTTGTCGATCAGGAAGTGCTGGTCTCGAGAATTACGTTGGCGACCTCTTCGGGGCGCGACCACATCGGCCAATGGCCGGTCGGGAGGTCGACGTACGTCACGGGGAGTTTCGCCAGTTCGGCGGCCATCGGATGACCTCCGTCGGCCATCTGGGCGATCACCGCGGAGGGGAACGTGCTGCAAACGACGGTTGACGGCACCTGGTAGCGCTTTTCGTTCGTCAGGACAATCGGCTCACGCGCGGGCCCAGCCGGTTCGGGTACCGCGTTGGCGCGGAACGTCTCCAGAGCTTTCTCGTCGAGTCCTTCGAGGCTGCTGCCGTCCGCTTCGAGCTCTGCCCACGTGGGGAGCGGAATCTCGATGACATCGGAGGCCAGATCCGGTCGCAGCGCTGCGCCGTCGGGCATGGGGCCCGAGTCGACGTAGACGATCCGAGCGACGCGATCCGGGATGCGATCGGTGACGGCGTACCCCACCGGGCCGGCGCCGCTGTGTACGACCAAGACCGTGCGCTCGTCGGAGTCCGATACGGCGTCGACGACTGCACGGACGTGAGCGTCGAAGGTGACCGCTGATCGATCTGTGTCTACTGCGTCGAGCCCGGGCAGTGTCAGGCTGGTCACGCGGGTGTCGGAACGCTCGAGGTGGGGGAGTACTGCATCCCAAGCCCATGAACCGAGCCAGAATCCGGGAACAAGAACGATGTGAGTTTTCATGTACTTACAGTGCACCCGAGTTGGTGACAACAGAGTGTCACCAATTATGTCACCGTTTGGTATCGGAATCTGAGACACTGGTGAACGTGAATCGAGCTGCGAGATTGCATGCTCTCGTCGAGGAACTTCGGCGACAGGGCGATCGAGGGACTACGTGCTCCCGATTGTCCGAGGAATTCGGTGTCACCACCCGGACGATCAAGAGGGATATCGAGACGCTGATGATGTCGGGTGCGGCGATCGAAGCGCGCTCAGGTCCCGGAGGTGGATACCGACTCGTGGGTCGCGCCACGCTGCCGCCGGTGAATTTCACTGTTCCGCAGGCAGTTTCGATCGCGTTGGCCTTGACGGCGATGGGTGATGCTCCGTTTGCGCCGGATGGGCGAGCAGCGCTGGCGAAACTGCTCGATGTGATGGACGAGGAGAGTCGTCGCAAGGTCGCCGAGCTCGGTGGCCGCGTGTGGATTCGCGGTGACGGCGGGGCTCTGACGGATTCGCGCGCGAACCGGCAGGCCGTCGAGCAGGGTCTCGAACAGAGTCGAGTCGTGTCGTTGCACTACGTGGATGGGGACGGTGCGGAGACGGTGCGGGCAGTTGAGCCGCACATTCTGGCGCAGGACCGTGGTCAGTGGTTTCTCATCGGCTGGTGTCGCGAGCGCGACGCCGTGCGGTGGTTTCGACTCGATCGAATGCGTCGGGCCACGCTGACGAACGATCACTTCACACCACGCGATTCGACCGTCTTCGGGCAACCGCCCGAAGACGCTCGGCCTGTTTCTCCCCGTGGGTGAGTGACTCAGTCGATCATGTTGCGGGCTGCGGCAACGGAATCCGTGATCAGTTCGGTCAGGGTCGTCATATCGACGTCGCTCAGCCGTTTGACGTACAGGCAGCCCTTGCCGATTTTGTGCTTGCCGAGGCGAGCGAGCGTGTCGGTGTAGTCGTCGAAGTTCAGCGACAAGTACAACGTGAGCGCGGTGGCCCTGGGGGAGAACCCGATCAGTGGGGTGTCACCTTCGTGGCCACTCGCATATCGGTAGTGCCGTGCCCCGAATCCGATGATGCTCGAGCCCCACATGACAGCAGGCTCGCCGGTTGAGGCCGACAGCAGGGAGATCAGCTCCACGGCGTCGGCGCGTTTGCGGTCGTCGACGCGTGAAATGAATGCGTCGACGTCCTCGGGCGTCGGTTGAGTCTTGTTGGCGGTTGCCAACTCAGTAGACCGGACCGGTGAACTTCTCGCCCGGTCCCTTTCCTGGCTCGTCCGGGTGCGAGGACGCCTCACGGAATGCGCGCTGCAGGGCTTGGAGGCCTTCACGGATGGGTCCGGCATGAGGGCCGAGGTATTCGACCGACGCAGTCACGAGTCCGGCAAGTGCCGTGATGACGCGACGCGCTTCGTCGAGGTCCAGGTAGGGGCTGGAAGACGGATCGGCGTCGGAGAGGCCGAGTTTTTCGGCAGCCGAACTCATCAGCATCACTGCAGCGCGGCTGATGACCTCGACCGCGGGAACTTCGGAGAGTTCGCGGACGTCGGGGTTCGCGCCGTCGGTGTTCTGTTCTGCCTCGAAGTTCTCACTCATGGATGTAAGGATTCCATCAGGCCGTGACGGTGTTGAATCGGGCCTCTCCCGGCAGCACTGGGAGCGGCACCGATTTCTTTCATCTGTGGCGACCTGTTACTCTTGTTGCAACGACCGCCTCCGACTTGTTCGGGGGCAGCAAGTGGAGTCCGACTCCCACCTCTGCGCGGCAGGTGAAACTGCAGTTCAGTGGTTCCGGTCACCTGTTATCGGAGATCATTCTTCGTCAGGTTCCTCGCTCAGTCGAGGAGATAGGTTTCGGCGTGAGCTGGATCTTATGTGATCGGTCGACATCGGGCCCCGCGGATGAGCAATCATCACAGCGGGGCTTTTTTGTTGGGGTGCGGGCGGTACGGGCTGCGTGCGGTCATGAAGACCGCACCGTTCAACCTAGGAGGCCCCATCAGCACTGAGACCCGCATCAACGATCGTATCCGCGTTCCCGAGGTTCGTTTGGTCGGACCTGGCGGCGAACAGGTAGGCATCGTGCGTGTTGAAGATGCACTCCGCTTGGCCCTTGAGGCCGACCTCGACCTGGTCGAGGTAGCTCCTGACGCCCGTCCACCGGTCTGCAAGATCATGGACTACGGCAAGTTCAAGTACGAGGCTGCACAGAAGGCACGTGAGTCACGTAAGAACCAGCAGCTGACGGTCATCAAGGAGCAGAAGCTCCGACCCAAGATCGACGACCACGACTACGAGACCAAGAAGCGCAACGTCGTTCGCTTCCTCGAAGCCGGTTCCAAGGTCAAGGTCACGATCATGTTCCGCGGACGTGAGCAGTCACGCCCCGAACTCGGCTACCGCCTTCTGCAGCGTCTGGGAGCAGACGTCGCAGATCTCGGATTCGTCGAAACCTCGGCAAAGCAGGACGGCCGAAACATGACGATGGTCCTGGCACCGCACAAGGGCGCCAAGACTCGTGTCAAGGCGCAGGAGAGCGCTCAGGCGCCAGTGGCTCAGGCTGCTCCGCGTCCGGCTCCGGCCGCACCGGCTTCCAGTGAAGCAGCTCCGGAAGCACCGGCGACCGGCGATGCCGCTCCCGAGGCTCCGGCCAGCTAGTCGATTTCCCAAGATCCACCACGTAACAAGAACTGAGGACTCCATGCCCAAGATGAAGAGCCACAGCGGCGCCTCGAAGCGATTCAAGGTGTCCGGCAGCGGAAAGCTCATGCGCCAGAAGGCCGGCCGTCGCCACCTTCTCGAGCACAAGTCCAGCAGGGTTACCCGTCGTCTCGACGGTGTCGCTGTTGTCAGCCCTGACGACGCTCCGCGCATCAAGCGCATGCTCGGCATCTGAGTCGCCCCCTTACTGACCACCCGGGGCCGTACTTTCAGCCCCTAGATTGACAGGATTTTTCAAGTGGCACGCGTAAAGAGGGCGGTCAACGCCCAGAAGAAGCGTCGTTCAATTCTTGCTGCATCCAGCGGCTACCGTGGACAGCGTTCGCGTCTGTACACCAAGGCCAAGGAGCAGCAGCTCCACTCGCTCACCTACGCGTACCGCGACCGTCGTGCGCGCAAGGGCGAGTTCCGCAAGCTGTGGATCACGCGTATCAACGCTGCAGCTCGTGCAAACGACATCACGTACAACCGCCTCATCCAGGGCCTGCGTCTGGCAGAGGTCGACGTCGACCGCAAGATCCTGGCCGAGCTCGCTGTCTCCGATGCCGAGGCCTTTGCCGGCCTGGTCGCACTCGCGAAGGCCGCTCTGCCGGCTGACGTGAACGCTCCTGCCGGAGAAGCAGCCTGATTCACGCATCACAGCAACGGCCCGTGGACCCGCTCACCGAGCGGACTCCGCGGGTCGTTTCTGCTGTCAAGCTCCTGCGCACAGCAGAACGACGCAAAGCAGGACGTTTCCTCGTCGAGGGCGAGAACTCGGTCACCGAACTGTTGAACGGTGCACTCTCGAATGGCGAGGCCCGCCCGGTACACGACCTCTTCTACACCGAGGACGCAGCCGAGCGCTATCAGCACGTCATCGATCGGGCGCTGACCGCTGGAGTTCGTGTTGCTCTTGTGACCGATCGAGCCATCAAAGCTCTCAGCGATACCGTCACGCCGCCCGGACTCGTTGCCGTCAGCGATCTACTGGACGTACCGCTGAGCGCAGCCGTCCATCAGGAGACCCGCCTGCTCGCAGTGCCGGTCGAGGTCAACGAACCAGGTAACGCGGGCACCGTCATTCGCATCGCCGACGCAGTGGGTGCCGATGCGGCAATCCTCGCCGGCGACAGCGTCGATCCGCATAACGGCAAGGTCGTTCGTTCGTCGGCGGGCAGCCTGTTTCACCTGCCAGTCGTCCGCGATCGAGACACAGTGTCGGTGATCGAGCAGATTCGCGCAGCCGGCATTCAGATTCTCGCGACTGCAGCTGACGGCGAGGTCGATCTCGACGAGGCCGACGAGTTGCTGAGCAAGCCGACGGCCTGGCTGTTCGGTAACGAAGCGCACGGTCTCGATCCGGCGATCGCCGCGCAGGCTGATCATCGGGTCAGGATTCCGATCCATGGCCGCGCCGAAAGCTTGAACCTCGCGACAGCGGCGGCAATTTGCCTGTACGCAAGCGCGCGGGTGCAAAATCGCGCCACCGATCACGGCTGAAAACGCACGCGAAGACCTCACGGAATCCCATTTGCGGAAGCCTGAGACAATACAAGAGCAGAGACAATGCTCGAGCGAGTTCGAAAGCTCGCTCGCAGTACAAGAAGTAAGCAGTACAAGAAGCACGCAGTACGAGAAGTAAACCGAGAAGCGACAGGAGCGTCACAGCCGTGGCCAAAAATGAGGGCGCGACACCGCCGGAGGTCGACGCGAGTGTACTCACCGAAGAGGCGTTGACCGCTGCGGCTGAGAACGCCGAGAAGGCGCTGGCGGACGCCGCTGACCTGGACGCGCTGGCGCACGTCAAGGTGGAGCACCTGGGGGACAAGTCCCCGATCGCCCTCGCGCGCCGGGGTCTCGGCAGCCTTCCGGGCAAGGAAAAGGCGGACGCCGGTAAGCGCGTCAACATCTTCCGCACTCGGATCAACAACGCGTACGACGCTCGTCGTGAGGTCCTCCTCGCCGAGCGTGACGCCGCGGTGTTGGTTGCCGAGGCAATCGACGTCACTCTGCCCTCCGATCGCCACCCCGTCGGGGCGCGTCACCCGATCAGCCTGATTTTTGAGCAGGTCGCCGACGTATTCGTCGCGATGGGTTGGGAAGTTGCCGAGGGTCCGGAGGTGGAGACCGAGCACTTCAACTTCGACGCGCTCAACTTCTTGCCGGATCACCCTGCCCGCACGATGCAGGACACCTTCCACCTGGCACCCGAGAACTCTCGCCAGGTGCTGCGTACCCACACCTCGCCGGTGCAGGTCCGCACGATGCTCTCGCGTGAGGTACCGATCTACGTGGTGTGCCCGGGCCGCACGTTCCGCACCGACGAACTCGATGCGACGCACACGCCTGTCTTCTCGCAGGTCGAGGGCCTGGCCGTCGACAAGGGCCTGACCATGGCCAACCTGCGCGGGACTCTCGACGCGTTCGCTCGTGCCCTTTTCGGCCCCGAGACGCGTACCCGTATGCGCCCCAATTACTTCCCGTTCACGGAACCGTCGGCCGAGGTCGACGTCTGGTTCGCGAACAAGAAGGGCGGCGCAGGCTGGGTCGAGTGGGGCGGCTGCGGCATGGTCAACCCGAACGTTCTGCGCGCCAGCGGTATCGATCCCGACGAGTACTCGGGTTTCGCATTCGGCATGGGCCTCGAGCGGACCCTGCAGTTCCGCAACGGTATCCCGGACATGCGCGACATCGTCGAAGGTGACGTGCGTTTCACGCTGCCCTTCGGTGTCGCAGGCTGACCGATCCGGTCCGCGGAACCTTCACAAAGACTTATCGACAAACGAGAGAGCTGAGCAGACGTGCGAGTAGCGCAATCCTGGCTGACCGAGATCCTGCAGCGGGCAACTCCCAACTGGGAGGTGACCCCGGAAGAGCTGGACGCCGGGTTCGTCCGGGTGGGACTCGAAGTCGAGGAACTCGACACACTCGAGGCGATCGACGGCCCGTTGGTCGTCGGCAAGGTCGTCTCCATCACCGAACTGACCGAGTTCAAGAAGCCGATCCGCTTCTGCCAGGTCGAGGTCGGCGAACCCGAGCCCCGTGGCATCGTCTGTGGCGCGCGCAATTTCAACGAGGGTGACCTCGTCGTCGTTGCGTTGCCCGGCGCGGTGCTGCCCGGCGGATTCGAAATCGCCACTCGCAAGACGTACGGCCAGGTGTCCGACGGCATGATCTGCTCCGTCTCGGAACTCGGTATCGGCAAAGACCATTCGGGCATCTTGGTGCTCGAGCCTGGTACCGCCGAACCCGGCGCAGATGGCAACGAGTTGCTCGGTCTCGGTGACACGATCATCGAACTGAACATCACCCCGGACCGTGGCTACTGCTTCTCGGTCCGCGGTCTCACGCGAGAGCTCGCGTGCGGCTTCGATCTCGAATATGCCGATCCCGCTTCGGTTCCCGCGCACCCGGCTGAGGGTGAAGCCTGGCCGGTGCGCCTCGAACCGGAGTCCAAGGCTTCGCGTTTCGTGATGCGGAAGATCACGGGTATCGATCCGCAGGCAGTGAGCCCGTGGTGGCTGCAGCGTCGACTTCTGCTCTCGGGTGTTCGCCCGATCTCGCCGGCCGTCGACGTCACCAACTACGTGATGCTCGAACTCGGTCAGCCTCTGCACGCGTTCGATGCGACCTCGGTGCAGGGCGACCTGGTGGTCCGTCGCGCCAAGGCGGGGGAGAAGCTGACGACGCTCGACGACGTCGAACGCACGCTCGATCCCGAAGACGTTGTCATCGCCGACGATTCCGGAGTCATCTCGCTGGCTGCCGTCATGGGCGGCGCAACCACCGAGGTGGGAACGGCAACGACTGACATCCTCCTCGAAGGAGCTACCTGGGATCCGCTCGCAGTCTTCAAGACGGCGCGCCGGCACAAGCTGCCGAGTGAGGCGAGCAAGCGTTTCGAGCGCGTCGTCGATCCGGCAATTCCGCTCGCGGCCGTCGACCGCGCAGCCGCTCTGCTGGTCGAGATTGCCGGCGGACGGATCGAACCGGTCCTGACCGACGTGGGCGATGTTGCCCCTCGCGCTGCCATTCGCATGGATATCGACCTGCCCGACCGTGTCGCCGGAGTCACGTACCCCAACGGCACCGCAGCTCGCCGCCTCACCCAGGTTGGCTGCAACGTCGAGGTCGGCGTCAGCGAAGAGGGACACGGCCAGTTGGTCGCGACGCCGCCGTCGTGGCGTCCGGACCTGGTGCAGCCTGCGGACCTCGTCGAGGAAGTTCTTCGCCTCGAAGGTCTCGAGCAGATCCCGTCTGTGCTTCCCGCCGCTCCGGCTGGACGCGGATTGACTCCGTCGCAGCGGCGGAAGCGCACGGTGTCGAAGGCCGTGGCTCACGCCGGTTACGTCGAGGTCCTTCCTCCGGTCTTCCTGCCGACGAACGTCTTCGACGTCTGGGGCCTCGACGCGGATGATCCGCGCCGCAACACCAGCAAGGTCCTCAACCCGCTCGAAGCCGATCGTCCGGAGTTGGCGACCACGCTGCTCCCGGGTCTGCTGGAGATCCTGGCTCGCAACGCTTCTCGCGGTCAGCGTGATCTGTCGCTGTACGGCATCGCGCAGGTCGTCCTGCCGGGCCCCGACACCAAGCCGGTGGATGCATTGCCGGTGGATCGTCGTCCGACGGACGAGCAGATCGCGAACCTGATCGCGTCGTTGCCGGCTCAGCCCGTGCACATCGCTGCAGTGTTGAGTGGTTTGCGTGAGCCGAGCGGCCCCTGGGGCCCTGGCCGTCAGGCCGAGGCTTCGGACACTTTTGCAGCAGTGCGGGTCATTGCAGCTGCAGCAGGCGTCGAGGTGGAACTACGTGCGGCGCAGTACCTGCCGTGGCATCCCGGCCGTTGCGCCGAGGTTGTCGTTGACGGCAACGTAGTCGGTCATGCGGGCGAACTGCATCCGGCTGTTCTCGAGCGTGCGGGATTGCCTGCGCGCACTTGTGCACTGGAGATCGACCTCGACGCTTTGCCGTTGGTCGAGAACCTGCCGGCGCCGCGCATTTCGCCCTTCCCCGCAGTGCTCCAGGACGTGGCGGTTGTTGTCGATCGCGATATTCCTGCGGCGAAGGTCCAGGAAGCTCTGCGTTCCGGCGGCGGCGAACTTCTCGAAGACATTCGCCTCTTCGACGTCTTCGAGGGCGCGCAGGTCGGTGAAGGCCGCAAGTCGCTCGCGTTCGCGTTGCGATTCCGTGGTGTCGACCGGACGCTGACCGAGGACGAGGCCAGTGCCGCGCGTGATGCGGCAGTGGAGGCGGCGTCCAAGGCCGTCGGTGCGCAGATGCGCGGCTGATTTCTTCAACTGATCACAGAGCCCACGACCGTTGCCGGTGGTCGTGGGCTCTGTCGTGTTATCGGCTTTTCGACTGAGGTGAATCGGAAAGCCACACATCTGGCACAACGGTGTCCGTCCGTCGCCCTTGCTGGTCGAGCACGTGGCCGAGCAGTTTGCGCAAATACAGCACGATGGATCGTTCCGTGACGCAAAGACACGGAATCTCCTTGCGCAGACGAGTTTCGAATGCATCGAGTTCTGCAGGAGAATGCAGCCACAACTGAACCACCAGGTTGTCGGCGCCCACCACCGCGAAACAGTTTCGGACTTCCGGCGCTCGGCTCAGCACTCGTCCCGCCGTATCGAGAAGCTCGGGTTCGACGCGGCACCACAAAGTGGCGAGCACGGGAAGCCCGGCCAGCGGCCGCGCGAATTCACACCGCAGCGCTACCAACCCCGAAGACGTGAGCCGGTCGATCTGGCGTTTGCACGCAGCGGGACTGACACCGATCGCGTCGGCCAGTTCCTTCATGGGAGTGCGCCCGTCGTAAGCGAGCTTCGTCAGAACCTTGCGATCCTGTTCGGATATCCCGGTCGGCCGAGCGCGCACGGCAGGACGGTTTTCGCTGGTGGTCAGCACACCCTTCTCGGACGGTGCCAGCGCATTGAGTCTCCATCGCCCACCTTCGGTGAACCAGCGTGTGATGATCGAGGTTCGTGTCGCCAGTACACCGTCGATCGTTGCGACGTCTTCCGAGATGAAGCGCGACATCGACTCCAGATCCGCGGTACCGGCTGTGACGAGCAGATCTGCTCTGCCCGTTGATGCTTCGATGGTCACGGCGTGGGCCGAGCGAGTCAGCCGTGCCGCGACGGTGTCGAGAAGAGCAGGTGAGCAATCGATTTCGATGATCGCTGTGACGATGCTGCCCAGCACCTGTGGCCCTGGAGTGACCGTGACCCAGGCCAACGACGATTCGGAGAGTCGATTCCAACGACGGGCGAGAGTCGCGGCGTCGAGTTCGAGTGGTCCGGCCAACGAAAGCCACTTCGATCGCGGTGCGAGCTGGAGCGCATTGATTATCCTCAGATCGATTTCATCTATCCCGCGACCGTTGCCGGTATCTGGTGCGCTCATAACGTCATTATCCGGCATATTTCTGCAAGATTCGGACTATCTGCGACGCTCGACGGATGATCACAGAGGAGAAGTACGCGCTGATCGGAGCGGGCCCGTCTGGATTGGCCGGCGCGCGAAACCTCGATCGGGCCGGGATAGCGTTCGACGGCTTCGAGAGCCACGACAACGTCGGTGGGCTCTGGGACATCGACAACCCGCACAGCACCGTCTACGAGTCGGCGCACCTCATCTCTTCGAAGGGCACCACCGCATTCGCCGAGTTCCCGATGGCGGATTCGGTGGCCGACTACCCGAGCCACGTGGAACTTGCCGATTATTTCCGCGACTACGCCGATACTCACGATCTTCGCAGGCACTTTGCCTTCGGCACTACCGTCGTCGACGTCTCGCCGGTCGATTCGCTATGGCAGGTCACCACGCGCAGTCGCAGCGGTGAGACAACAGTCGCGCGGTATCGAGGCGTGATCATCGCGAACGGAACGCTGTCGAAGCCGAACATGCCGACTTTCCGGGGCGACTTCACCGGCACGTTGATGCACACGAGCCAGTACCGCAGCGCCGAGATCTTCCGCGGGAAGAAGGTACTGGTCATCGGGGCGGGCAACAGTGGATGCGACATCGCCGTCGATGCCGTCCACCAGGCCGAGTGCGTCGACCTGAGCGTTCGGCGAGGCTACTACTTCGTCCCCAAGTATCTGTTCGGCCGACCCTCGGACACCTTGAATCAGGGAAAGCCGTTGCCGCCGTGGATCAAACAACGCGTCGACACCTTGGTACTCAAGCAGTTCACGGGTGATCCGGTGCGGTTCGGATTTCCGGCACCGGACTACAAGATCTACGAATCGCATCCGGTCGTGAACTCGTTGATCCTGCACCACATCGGGCACGGTGATGTGCACGTGCGCGCCGACGTCGACCGGTTCGAGGGGAAGACGGTGCGGTTTGTCGACGGATCGTCTGCCGACTACGACCTCGTTCTCTGCGCCACGGGGTATCACCTCGACTATCCCTTCATCGCGCGCGAGGACTTGGACTGGTCGGGCGCTGCCCCGGACCTGTTCCTCAACGTCGCGAGTCGCCGCCACGACAATCTCTTTGTTCTCGGCATGGTCGAAGCATCCGGTCTCGGGTGGCAGGGCCGTTTCGAGCAGGCCGAGTTGGTGGCCAAATTGATCACCGCACGTACCGAAGCCCCCGCCGCGGCGCGGGAATTCTCGGCGGCGGCGGCCGGTCCTCCTCCCGATCTGTCCGGGGGATACAAGTACCTGAAGTTGGGACGAATGGCCTACTACGTGAACAAGGACGCCTACCGCTCGGCGATGAAGCGGCACATCGGACTGCTTGATGCCGCTCTGACGAAGGGAGGACAGTGATGCCGATCGACGACGTGGTGCTCAACTTCAACCCGGGATCGTTGATGATCCTCAACGTGGTGCTGGCCACGATCATGCTGGGGATCGCCCTCGACACCTCGGTCGACGACTTTCGTCGTGCGCTCACCAAACCCAAGGCGATGGCGGTGGGTATTGCTGCGCAGTTCCTGCTGTTGCCGGCAGTGACTTTTCTCCTGACGCTGATTCTCTCGCCGGCTCCGTCGGTAGCACTCGGCATGATCCTGGTGGCGTGCTGCCCGCCAGGGAACATCTCGAACGTCCTGACTCACCGGGCGGGCGGCGACGTCGCACTCTCGGTGTCCATGACGGCGGTGTCGAACGTCCTCGCGATCTTCCTCATGCCGCTCAATCTTGCGTTCTGGGGGAGCCGACGCCCGGAGACCGACGCTCTGTTGCAGTCCGTGAACCTGAATGCGCTCGAGATGGTCGCGCAAATCGCCCTGATCATCGGTGTGCCGTTCGTTCTCGGCATCTGGGCGGCACGAAGGTTTCCGGAGATCGCCGCGAAAGCGCAGCCTTGGGTGAAAAACGGTTCGTTGGTGGCGTTGTTGATCTTCATCGTCGCGGGGGTGTCGGGGAATGCGTCGTACTTCGTCGACTACATCGGGGTGGTACTGCTCGCGGTCTTCCTGCACGACACGGTTGCCCTCGCACTGGGATACTTCTGCGGCGCCGTCACCGGGTTGAACGAATACAGCCGTCGCGCCGTCTCTTTCGAGGTCGGCATCCGCAATGCCGGGCTGGGGCTTGGCCTGGTGTTCACGTTCTTCGACGGGCTCGGTGGCATGGCCATCGTGGCCGGCTGGTGGGGGATCTGGGACATCATCGCCGGGTTGGCTCTGGCGACGATCTGGTCCAAGCGACGCGCCCGAAAGGCGGTACCGGCATGACCGTCGCACTCGTCACGGGCGGGAACGGGTTCCTGGGTACCGCTGTCATCGACGCACTGATCGCGCAGGGCATCACCGTCGTCTGTGTCGACCTCACGGTCAAGGACACGCCGGCCGATCGCATCCGCCGCGTCAGGGCGGACGTCTGCGACCCCACAGAATTGGGGCGGGTGTTCGGTCAGTACCGACCGAACGTCGTGATCCACCTTGCGTCCATCGTGAATCCCGGCAAGAACACGACAGCAGAGCAGGAGTACCGCGTCGACGTCGACGGGACACGAAACGTGCTCGCGGCCTGCGTCGAACACGGGGTTGGACGGGTCGTCGTGTCTTCGTCCGGAGCGGCGTACGGCTACCACTCCGACAACCCACCGTGGATCACCGAGGACGTACCTGTCCGAGGCAACGACGAATTCACATACAGTCGCCACAAACGCCTGGTCGAGGAGATGCTCGCCGAATATCGCGTCGAACACCCGGAGTTGGAACAAGTTGTCTTCCGGATCGGCACGATCTTGGGTGAGAGCGTCGACAATCAGATCACCGCGTTGTTCGATCGCCGCAAGCTGCTCAAGGTTGCCGGGAGCGACAGCCCCTTCGTCTTCGTCTGGCACACCGATGTCGCGGGCGCTTTTGCGGAGGCCGTGACCGGAAACCAAGTGGGCATCTTCAATGTCGCGGGCGACGGCGTGCTGACCGTCGACGAGTTGGCTTCCCGGATGGGCAAGAGCACGGTGACGCTTCCTGCATGGTTGTTGCGAGGCGTTCTACGCGTCGGACGGCGATTGGGTGTAACGGAACACGGTCCGGAGCGCGTCGGATTTCTCCAGTACCGACCGGTTCTCGACAATCGGCGGCTCAAGGAACAGTTCGGATACGTCCCCGAATATTCGAGCGAGGAAGCGTTTGCCGCGTATCTCGCGTCACGCTGACCCCTTCGACGGACGGTCGTGGAAGGATCGGAATTGTCCGTCGGCGTTTTCGAGAAGGGACTGACAGTGTCACGAAATGATGGGTCCGAACATGATGGGTCCGTGCACCAGGTAGTCGAGGCCGCCAGTGCACTCGACGACAAGGACTTCCTCGCGGTCGTCCGCGCAGTGGTCGAGCGTCGTCCGAGTTTGTCGGTCCTTCTTTCCGTGGTGGACACCGCTGCCGCGAGCCTCGAGCCGAACCGCGTCGAGGACGAGAACGAGATCACCGACGCCGAAGAAGTCGAACTGCCCGACACCGTTGTGGAGGTCGACGAGATCATCGACGTCCCGGTGGTACTTGCGACCGATCCGAGAATTCCCGAACCCGACTACACCGAAGGGGGAGTGCCCACTTTCGACCGCGTTCGGGAGAAGATAGAGGGGCGCTTCGGTACTTCAATAGGTTCGTCCGAACTGGCGCACGAGAGTCCTGTCGGAAAGTCCGTCGACGAGCAGTGGGACGAGCGCCAGAAGGCCGCAAAGGCCAAGCTCGAGGAGATCCGGCGATCCATGGGTAAGTAATTATGCATTCCGATGCACAATGATGCATACTGTGTGACATGACTGAAGGTGGTACGACCGAGAACGCACGCAAGCCGATCAGAGTCGCCGTTGCCGGCGCCAGTGGGTACGCCGGTGGTGAGGTTCTGCGTCTGCTTCTCGGGCACCCCTCCTATGTCGACGGCAGCCTGGTTATCGGTTCGCTGACCGCCGGTGGCAACGCCGGTTCGACGCTCGGTGAGCATCATCCGCACTTGCTTCCACTCTCGTCGCGGGTACTCGAAGAGACCACTGTCGAGATCCTCTCGGGTCACGACGTCGTCTTCCTCGGTCTCCCACACGGAAATTCGGCTCAGTACGCCAAGTTGCTGCCCGAGTCGACGGTCATCATTGACTGCGGCGCGGACTTCCGGCTGCAGGATCCCGCAGCCTGGGAGAAGTACTACAAGAGCGCTCATGCCGGCACCTGGCCCTACGGTCTTCCTGAATTGCCCGGTGCCCGTGAGAAATTGGTAGGCGCAACCCGCATCGCCGTTCCGGGCTGCTACCCGACGGCAGCGAGCCTCGCGCTGGCCCCCGCCGTTGCCGCGGGGATCGTGGACTCACACGTGAACGTGGTTGCGGTCAGTGGCACTTCGGGCGCCGGCCGGGCACCGAAGGCTGATCTGCTGGGTTCCGAGGTCATGGGCTCCGTCCGTGCGTACGGCGTCGGCGGCGTCCATCGCCACACCCCTGAGATCATTCAGAATCTCTCGGCCGCAGGCGGCAAGGACATCAGTGTCTCCTTCACTCCAGTCCTCGCGCCCATGCCGCGCGGCATCCTCGCGACCTGCACGGCAGCCACCACGGCCACCGAAGAGCAAGCGCGCGAAATCTACGACAAGGCATACAACGACGAGCCGTTCATCCACGTACTGCCTGCCGGAGTCTTCCCGCAGACCGGTGCCGTGATCGGATCCAATGCCGTACAGATCGGGGTCACCGTTGACGCCGACGCCGGTCAGCTCGTTGTCATCTCGGCAATCGACAATCTCACCAAGGGCACCGCCGGTGGCGCGGTGCAATCGATGAATCTCGCCCTTGGCCTACCCGAGACCGCAGGTCTCTCTACCGTGGGAGTAGCTCCGTGAGCACCGACAATCCGCAGCAGATCGACAACGCAACCGAGCCTGACGCGACCGTTGCAGACGTGGTTCACGTCGCCGGGGGACGTCTGCTCCGCACGCAGGGCGTCACCGCACCTGCCGGATTCCGCGGTGCCGGAATTGCTGCCGGTATCAAGAAGAGTGGCAAGTCGGACCTCGCATTGGTGCTCAACGAGGGACCCGATCTGGCCGCTGCCGGCGTCTTCACCCTGAACAAGGTCAAGGCAGCTCCGGTGCTCTGGTCTCAGCAGGTCCTGACGACGGGCAAGCTGCGCGCGGTGGTGCTCAACTCGGGCGGCGCGAACGCCTGCACGGGCGCGGGTGGATTCCAGGATGCACACAAGACTGCCGAGGAAGTTGCTTCGGCACTGAGTAATTGGGGCACCGAGACGGGCGCGATCGAGGTCGCTGTCTGTTCGACCGGACTTATCGGTGACCGCTTGCCCATGGACAAGCTGATCCCCGGTGTCACCGAGGTAGTGCACGAACTCGCTGGCGGAATCTCCGGCGGCACCGACGCGGCATACGCGATCATGACCACCGATACCGTGCCGAAGCAGGCGTCGCTGCACCACGCGAACAAATGGAACGTCGGCGGAATGGCCAAGGGCGCAGGCATGCTCGCGCCTGCGCTGGCCACGATGCTGTGCGTCGTCACGACCGATGCTGTCGCAACGGCCGAGCAGCTCGATACCGCTCTGCGCGCCGCCACCCACCTGAGCTTCGATCGCCTCGACGTCGACGGCGCCACGTCCACCAACGACACAGTGCTCCTGTTGGCCTCCGGCGCCAGCGGCGTCACGCCGACGCAGGACGAACTGAACGCCGCAGTGCTGGCCGTGTGTGATGATCTCGCGGATCAGTTGATGGCAGACGCCGAGGGCGTCACCAAGCGGGTCAAGGTGACGGTTCGCGGCGCAGCGTCCGAGTCCGATGCGTTGATCGGCGCCCGGACCATCGCCCGCGACAGCCTGGTCAAGACGGCACTGTTCGGATCCGATCCGAACTGGGGCCGCGTCCTCGCAGCAGTGGGTATCGCTCCCATCGAGCTCGATCCCGATCGAATCAGTGTGTCCTTCAACGGGAGTCCCGTCTGCATCGACGGCGTCGGCGCTCCGGGAGCGCGTGAGGTGGATCTGAGCGGGATCGACATCGAACTCGACATCGACCTGGGAATCGGCAACGAGTCCGTGAGCATTCGCACCACGGACCTCTCGCACGCGTACGTCGAAGAGAACTCGGCGTACTCGTCATGACCGAGACGTATCCCGTGATCAGCGAGCATCAGAAGGCGCATGTCCTCGCCGACGCGCTGCCGTGGCTGCAGCGATTCCGAGACAAGGTGGTCGTGGTCAAGTACGGCGGAAACGCCATGATCGACGAGACACTCAAGACCGCCTTCGCCGCGGACATGGCGTTCCTGCGGACTGTCGGCATCCACCCCGTCGTCGTGCACGGCGGCGGCCCGCAGATCAACGCGATGCTGGCACGCCTTGGCATGAAGGGTGAGTTCCGCGGTGGTTTCCGGGTCACGACGCCCGAGGTGATGGACGTCGTCCGGATGGTGCTCTTCGGTCAGGTGGGCCGTGAACTCGTCGGGCTGATCAACGCGCACGGTCCGTACGCGGTCGGTATCTCCGGTGAGGATGCGCACTTGTTCACCGCTACTCGACGCACTGTTGCGGTCGAGGGGGAGCAGACCGACATCGGCCTGGTCGGAGACGTCACTACCGTGAACCCAGACGCGGTACTCGATCTCATTGCGGCAGGACGTATTCCGGTGGTCTCGACCATCGCGCCCGACGCCGACGGCGTCGTCCACAACATCAACGCCGATACCGCTGCTGCAGCACTGGCCGAGGCGATCGGTGCCGAGAAGCTCGTTGTCCTCACCGACGTCGAGGGCCTGTACACCGATTGGCCGGACCGATCCTCGCTGGCCACCGACATCGACACCGACGCCCTTGCTCAGTTGTTGCCGAGTCTCGATGCCGGCATGGTGCCCAAGATGGAGGCCTGCCTTCGCGCGGTGCGCGGAGGTGTGCCGTCGGCGCACGTGATCGACGGTCGGCTCGAACATTCAGTCCTACTCGAACTTTTCACCGGTGAAGGAATCGGCACGATGGTCGTGCCGGGTTCCTCGGTCGCCGGTCCCCAGCAGGGAGCTATCTCATGAGCACGATCGATCTGCAGCAGCGGTGGTCCGCTTCGCTGATGAACAATTACGGCGTACCCCGGGTTGCTCTCGTCCGCGGTGACGGCGCCGTACTCACCGACGCCGACGGCAAGCAGTACGTCGACTTCCTGGCCGGAATCGCCGTCAACATCCTCGGACACGGACATCCGGCCGTCGTCGAAGCCGTGACTACTCAGTTGTCGACACTCGGCCACGTGTCCAACCTGTACGCCAGCGAGCCGGTCGTCGAGTTGGCGGAGCAGCTGCTCGCTCATCTCGGCAACGTCACCGGGCGCGCGTTCTTCTGCAACTCCGGTACCGAGGCGAACGAGGCTGCCTTCAAGCTCGCTCGCGCCACCGGCCGGAAGAAGATCATCGCAGCCGAAGGCTCCTTCCACGGTCGCACGATGGGGGCACTCGCTCTGACGGGTCAGCCGGCCAAGCGGGCGCCGTTCGAACCGATGCCCGCCGGTGTCGAGTTCGTGCCGTACGGCGACGTCGAGGCACTCGAGCAGGCCGTCGATTCCGACACCGCCGCTGTGTTCCTCGAACCGATCATGGGTGAGGGCGGCGTCGTGGTGCCACCCGAGGGATACCTCGTCGAGGCTCGGCGGATCACCGCCGAACGTGGTGCGCTGCTCGTACTCGACGAAGTGCAGACCGGCATCGGCCGGACCGGCTGGTTCTACGCACATCAGGCAGTCGGCATCGTGCCAGACGTCATCACTCTTGCGAAGGGACTCGGCGGCGGAATGCCGATCGGCGCCTGCATCGCGACCGGGGCAACGGCAGAGTTGTTCGGACCGGGCAAGCACGGTACGACGTTCGGTGGCAATCCGGTGTGCGCTGCGGCGGCGCTTGCCGTGCTGAAAACCATTGCAGCGGAAGACCTGATCTCACGCGCCGACAGCTTGGGCAAATCGATCTCGGCGGGCATCGAAGATCTGGGCCATCCGTTGGTCGACTACGTACGGGGATCAGGACTGTTGCTGGGTGTCGTGCTGACCGAGGACGTCGCGCCGGCAGTGGAAAACGCAGCGCGCGAAGCCGGGTACCTTGTGAATGCAGCGCAACCCGGAGTGATCCGGTTGGCGCCGCCGCTCATCCTCACGGACGAGCAGGCCGAGACCTTCGTGGCAGCACTACCTGCCATCTTCGACAGTGCACTATCGGCTGACCAGCCGGGGGAGAAGTGACTACCGTGGTGAAACACTTTCTCAGGGACGACGATCTGACTCCTGCGCAGCAGGCCGAAGTTCTCGAACTCGCAGCGATTCTCAAGAAGGACCCGTTCGCTCGGCGTCCGCTCGAGGGTCCCCGCGGAGTCGGTGTCATCTTCGAGAAGAACTCGACGCGTACACGTTTCTCGTTCGAGATGGGCATCGCACAGATGGGCGGCCACGCTGTCGTCGTCGACGGGCGCAGCACTCAACTCGGTCGTGAAGAGACCTTGGCGGACACCGGACGCGTTCTCTCCCGCTACGTCGACGCCGTCGTGTGGCGCACGTTCGGCCAGAAGCGCCTGGAGCAAATGGCTACGGGCGCAACGATTCCCATCGTCAATGCATTGTCCGACGAATTTCATCCCTGTCAGGTTCTGGCCGATCTGCAAACGCTGATCGAACAGAAGGGTGAGCTCAAGGGGCTGAAGCTGACCTACCTGGGCGACGGCGCCAACAACATGGCTCACTCGCTGATGCTCGGCGGAGTGACCGCAGGCATAGACGTCACCATTGCCAGCCCCGCGGGCTTCGAACCGGCGGACTGGGTAGTGGCAGCAGCACGCAAACGCGCCGAGGAAACCGGCGCGACCATTACGCTGACGCAGGACCCGCAGGCCGGCGTCGACGGTGCCGACGCGTTGGTCACCGATACCTGGACCTCGATGGGTCAGGAGAACGACGGACTCGATCGGGTCGGACCTTTCCGTCCGTTCCAGATCAACAAGGAGCTGCTCGCAAAGGCAGATCCGAAGGCCGTCGTCCTGCACTGCCTGCCCGCGCATCGCGGCGAAGAAGTCACCGACGAGGTTCTCGACGGGCCGCAGAGTGTTGTCTGGGACGAGGCGGAGAACCGTCTGCACGCCCAGAAGGCATTGCTCGTGTGGCTGCTGGAACAGCGAACCCAACTGGACCCGGCGTGAGCGTCGCTCCCACTCGGGCTGGTCGCCAGTCGCGCATCATCGCGCTTCTGGCGGCTCACCCTGTCCGAAGTCAGACGGAGCTGGCGGCCCTGCTCGGTGCCGAGGGCATCGAAGCAACGCAGGCGACGCTCTCGCGTGACCTCGAAGAGCTGGGAGCGGTGAAACTGCGTGCCGCCGACGGCGGCGCCGGTGTTTACGTGGTGCCGGAGGACGGGAACCCGGTACGCGGTGTGGCCGGCGGTACCGACCGCCTCTCACGGCTGTTGGGTGAGTTGTTGGTCTCCACCGATTTCAGCGGCAACATGGCGATCCTCCGGACACCGCCGGGGGCCGCGCACTACCTCGCGAGCGCACTGGATCGGTCCTCGATGCCGGACATCGTGGGCACGATCGCCGGAGATGACACCATCTTCGTAGTGGCCCGGGAACCGCTTTCCGGAGCGGAACTCGCGGCCATGATCGAATCGCTCGCCTGACCCCTTATTCTTTGATAGAGATTTTCAACCGAAGGAGCACAAAAACCATGGCCGATCGCGTCGTACTCGCCTACTCGGGCGGGCTGGACACTTCTGTTGCCATCAGTTGGATCGGTAAGGAGACGGGCGCTGAAGTTGTCGCCGTCGCCATCGATCTGGGGCAGGGTGGCGAGGACATGGAGGTCGTGCGTCAGCGCGCGATCGACTGCGGCGCAGTCGAATCCGTTGTCGTCGACGCCCGCGACGAGTTCGCGGACGAATACTGCCTGCCGACCATCGCGGCCAACGCCCTGTACATGGACCGCTACCCGCTCGTCTCGGCCATCAGCCGTCCGCTGATCGTCAAGCACATCGTCGAAGCTGCACGCTCGCACGGCGGCACCATCGTCTCGCACGGTTGCACCGGTAAGGGCAACGACCAGGTTCGCTTCGAGGTCGGATTCGGCGCCCTCGCACCCGACCTGCAGGTCATCGCACCGGTCCGCGACTACGCCTGGACCCGCGAGAAGGCCATCGCCTTCGCCGAAGAGAACAACATCCCGATCAACGTCTCCAAGAAGTCGCCGTTCTCGATCGACCAGAACGTCTGGGGCCGCGCCGTCGAGACCGGATTCCTCGAGGATCTGTGGAACGCGCCGACGAAGGACGTCTACGACTACACCCAGGACCCGACGGTCAACTGGAACGCACCCGACGAGCTCATCATCAGCTTCGACAAGGGCCGCCCGGTCGCCATCGACGGCCGCCCGGTGTCGGTTCTCGAAGCCATTCAGGAACTGAACAAGCGCGCAGGCGCTCAGGGCGTCGGCCGTCTCGACGTCGTCGAGGACCGTCTCGTGGGCATCAAGAGCCGTGAGATCTACGAAGCTCCCGGCGCCATGGTTCTCATCACCGCACACCAGGAACTCGAGCACGTCACCCTCGAACGCGAACTCGGTCGCTACAAGCGTCAGATGGAGCAGCGTTGGTCCGAGCTGGTCTACGACGGCCTCTGGTTCTCGCCCCTCAAGGACGCACTGGACACGTTCGTCAACAAGACGCAGGAACGCGTTACCGGCGACATCCGTCTCTTCCTGCACGGTGGAGCCATCACCGTCAACGGTCGTCGCAGCCCGGAGTCGCTCTACGACTTCAACCTCGCGACGTACGACGAGGGCGACAGCTTCGACCAGTCCGCATCGAAGGGCTTCGTCGAGATCCACGGTCTGTCGTCGAAGGTCGCCGCGAAGCGCGATCTGGGACTCTGAGCCATGACGGCTCACGGTGACGGAGACGCTCAAAAACACGGCACCAACGAAGGTGCGCTGTGGGGCGGGCGGTTCGAGTCCGGACCGGCCGCTGCCATGGCGGCGCTGAGCAAGTCGACTCACTTCGACTGGGTCCTCGCTCCGTACGACGTGCGGGCGTCGCAGGCGCATGCGCGTGTGCTGAACAAGGCAGGCCTGCTCAGCGAAGCCGACCTCGTGACAATGCTCGACGGTCTCGACCGCCTGGCGGCAGATGTTGCCAGTGGCGCCTTCGGGCCCAGCGAGTCGGACGAGGACGTACACGGCGCACTCGAGCGCGGTCTGATCGAGCGTGTCGGGCCTGAGGTCGGTGGGCGCCTGCGTGCTGGACGTTCGCGAAACGACCAGGTGGCCACGCTGTTCCGCATGTGGCTTCGCGATGCGGTCCGCCGCATCTCCACCGGAGTTCTCGACGTGGTCGACGCATTGGCGACTCAGGCCGGGGCCCATCCGGATGCCGTGATGCCGGGCAAGACGCACCTGCAGGCGGCTCAGCCGGTCCTGTTGGCGCATCACCTGCTCGCTCACGCACATCCACTGTTGCGGGACGTGCAGCGCCTTCGCGACTTCGACGTGCGAGCTGCGGTGTCCCCGTACGGTTCCGGTGCACTCGCCGGTTCCTCGCTCGGTCTCGACCCCGAAGCCATTGCAGCGGAATTGAAGTTCGACAGCTCGGCCGAGAACTCGATCGACGCAACCGCTTCGCGTGATTTTGCGGCCGAGGCAGCGTTCGTGCTTGCGATGATCGGTGTCGACCTCTCCCGCATGGCGGAAGAGATCATCATCTGGAGCACACCGGAGTTCGGCTACATCACGCTTGCCGATGCGTGGTCGACGGGATCGTCGATCATGCCGCAGAAGAAGAATCCGGATGTCTCGGAACTGACGCGCGGTAAGTCGGGTCGTTTGATCGGCAACCTGACCGGATTGTTGGCGACGCTCAAGGCTCAGCCGCTGGCGTACAACCGCGATCTGCAAGAGGACAAGGAACCGGTTTTCGACTCGGTTGCGCAGCTCGAGATGCTGCTCCCGGCCATCACCGGTCTGGTGCAGACGCTCGAGTTCCACACCGAGCGCATGGCGGAACTAGCTCCGGCAGGGTTCACGTTGGCCACCGACATCGCGGAGTGGATGGTGCGTCAGGGCGTGCCGTTCCGGGTTGCCCACGAGGCAGCCGGAGCGTGTGTGCGTGTCGCCGAAGCACGAGGAGTCGGACTCGAAGATCTCACCGACGAGGAGCTGGCCGGCGTCGACAGCGCGCTGACACCCGCTGTTCGTGAGGTGCTGACAGTCGAGGGTTCCATTGCTTCGCGCAACGCGCGAGGCGGCACTGCGGGGGTGCGGGTTGCCGAGCAGCTGGACGGAGTCAAAGCAGTGGCGCAGTCACTGCGGGAATGGACCCTGTGACCTCGCGGTCACGAGTGTTGTCGCTCTCTTTTCGGCAGTAGTCCTTCGATCGTACGCGGTCAGGTAGCAGAATTTGCTCCCTGACCGCGTACGCGTATTCGTCGTCAGTAGGCTTGTCGCGCGCGGGAAAAATGAGACTGACGTCACATGGTGAGTAACTTGGGAGTGAAATGGTGGGATTGAATTCCAAGTCTGTGCTGGGCCCGATTCGTCGGGTGGTTGCGACAGCACAAAACGGCCTCGAGGTCGTCCGGTTGGGTGGGCTGGAAACGGATGCGACCACGTCGCCGTTCGAGATCGTCGAACGCGCAGCGATGTATCGGCTACGGCGCTACTTCCCGGACAGTGACCCGGAAACCGTCGGCGCACCGATCTTGCTGATCCCGCCGATGATGATGTCGGCGAACGTGTACGACGTGACCCGTGACCAGGGCGCTGTGGGAATTCTGCACGAGATGGGCCTTGATCCCTGGGTCGTCGATTTCGGTTCGCCCGACTCCGAAGAGGGCGGTTGGGATCGTAACCTCGCCGATCACATCATCGCTCTCAGCGACATCGTCGATCACATCCACCGTCACACCGGAAAAGATGTTCACATCTCCGGTTATTCGCAGGGTGGCATGTTCGCCTATCAGGCTGCCGCCTATCGGCGTAGTCGAAACATCGCCAGCGTCATCACCTTCGGCAGTCCGGTCGACACACTCGCCGCGCTACCCTTCGGCATCCCGGCGGGATTGGCAACCAAGGGTGCAGATTTCCTCGCCGATCACGTCTTCAATCGCCTGGCGGTCACCGGGTGGATGGCCCGTACCGGGTTCCAGTTGCTCGATCCCGTGAAGACGCTGAAGATGCGCGTCGACTTTCTGCTTCAACTGCACGACCGGGAGGCGTTGCTTCCGCGGGAGCAGCAACGACGCTTCCTCGCGACCGAGGGTTGGGTCGCGTGGTCGGGGCCCGCGGTAGCCGAACTGCTCAAGCAGTTCATCGTGCACAACCGAATGATGACCGGTGGGTTCGTCATCAAGGATCAATTGGTCTCGCTCGCCGAGATCACCTGCCCCATCCTGGCATTCGTCGGCGAGGTCGACGACATCGGCCAGCCGCAAGCGGTTCGAGGCATCAGTCAAGCCGCTCCGCGGGCGAAGGTCTACGAATCTACCTTGCGTGCAGGTCATTTCGGTTTGGTTGTCGGTTCCACCGCGGCCAATCACACCTGGCCGACCACCGGTGAATTCGTGCAGTGGACCGAGACGGGTGGACCCCTCCCGGACCGTATCGCGAACATGGTCTACGGCGCCGACCTCGAAGACCAGACCGGTGTGTCGATCAGCAATCGGATCATCCACACCGTCGCCTCGGTCGCTGAAGTAGGTGCAGGAGTCACCAAGGGAATCAGTGACCTTGCCGCCGGTGCGTTGCGCGGCACTTTCGAATTGTCGGGAGAAGCGGCACGAGCGTTGCCACGTCTGGCTCGACTCAACCAGATTCAGCCGCACACCAAGATCTCGCTGAGCCAGTTGCTGGCGGAGCAGCGTCGAAAGGCGCCGAACGGCGAGTGCTTCCTCTTCGACAATCGCGTGCACACCTATGAAGCGGTCAACGCGCGTATCGACAATGTCGTGCGTGGATTGATCTCCGTGGGAGTGCGTCCGGCAGCGCATGTCGGTGTCCTGATGGAGACCCGCCCCAGCGCACTCGCGGCCATCGCGGCCCTGTCGCGACTTGGTGCCGTCGCGGTCATGCTTCCGCCAGGCTCCGACATCACGGCGGCGGTCAAGCTGGGGTCGGTCGATCGGATCATCACCGATCCGGAAAACGTCGATGCTGCAGTGGTTACCGGTCGGCCGGTACTGGTGCTCGGCGGCGGCGATGCCCGTGGCCTCGAGGTGGATCCGTCACACGACGTGATCGATCTCGAACAAATCGATCCGACGAAGGTCAATCTGCCCGGGTGGTACCGACCGGATCCCGGTGTCGCCCGCGAACTCGCCTTCATCATCTTTGCGGAATCCGGCGGTGTGCTCGAGGCCAAGCAGATCACCAACTACCGGTGGGCACTGTCGGCCTTCGGCACGGCCACGGCGGCAGATCTCGATCGCGGTGACACCGTGTACTGCCTTGCACCACTCCATCATTCGTCGAGTCTGCTCGCGACCATCGGTGGTGCCATGGCCGGTGGCTCACGCATTGCGCTCTCACGTGGACTGAACCCCGCGAGGTTCGTCGAGGAAATCCACCGCTACGGCGTGACGGTCGTGAGTTACACGTGGTCGATGATGCGCGAGATACTCGACGAGGATCTTCTTCTCATCGACGGTAGTCATCCGGTCCGCCTGTTCATCGGTTCGGGCATGCCCCATGGTCTGTGGAAGCGGACAACGGAGGCGTTCGACCCCGCGCAGGTACTCGAGTTCTATGCGTCGA
>NZ_LVCT01000193.1:0-2610 GCF_001647205.1 Rhodococcus sp. EPR-134 | reverse complement strand
GCATACGACCCGCTGAGTGGTCGGCTCCTCGAGAACGGAAACGGATTTGTCCGTGAGTGCGCCGAAGACGAGGTCGGATTGCTGCTCGGGCGCGCGGGATTCACCGCCGATCTCTCGGGCGGAGCCATGCGAGGTCTCTTCCAAGCCGGCGATTCGTGGATTCCCACCGAAAATCTCTTCCGCCGGGACGCCGACGGCGACTACTGGCTGATCGACCACAAGAACACGGTCATTTCCACGCTCCGCGGTCCCGTGTTCACCCAGCCGATCGTCGACGCGTTGTCGAGTGTGGCGCGGGTGGATCTTGCCGTTGCATACGGAGTCGGTGACGCGCCGCATCAGCTGGCGGTCGCTGCCGTGACATGGCGTCCGGGACGGCAGTTCCGTTCTGCCGAGCTTGCAGAGGCCCTCTCGCGCATCGCTTTCGACGCTCGTCCGGATATCGTGCACGTGGTTGACGAGATCCCGGTGGGTTCGTCGTACCGTCCGAGCTCCACTGCGTTGGCCGCGGCCGGATTGCCGGCGCCGGGGCCACGGACGTGGTTCCTCGATTCCGAGTCGCAGTCGTACAAGCGGCTGACCAAGGCAATTGCCGCGCAGTTGATGCCGACGAGGGTGAGCACCGGAGCACGGTAGCCTGAGGACATTCTGTTTGATCGGTTCGAGAGGACTCACGTGGCTATTGATTCGACGTTGCTCAGCATTTTGGCCTGCCCCCAGGACAAAGGCCCGCTGTTGCTGGTCGGGGACGAGTTGCTCTACAACCCGCGCCTGCGGCGTGCCTACCCGATCGAGAACGGCATTCCCGTTCTGTTGATCGACGAGGCACGCGATGTGGCGGACGACGAGCACGAGAAGTTGCTCGCGCGGGCTGAAGGCTAGATCGGTAATTCACCGGTCAGGTACCGCTGGAGGTTCGGAGCCACCAGCGGTACCAAAGCGTCAAAGCTCAATGATGCGAGTGGTTCGAGTCCGAGCACATATCGCGTGACAAGCAGTCCGGCCATCTGAGAGGCCACCAATTCCGCTCTGATCAAGCCGGTACCAGGTGGTGTGTCCACCCGCGGAATGATGTCGCGCAATACGACATCGAGCAGAAAGCTCTGGATCAGCTGCGATCCGTCGCCGGAAATGGCTGATCGAAAAGCCGCCAGAATCGCCGGCTGATGTTCCGAATCCCATAGCCCGATCACCGCCCGGAGAAGGCTTTCGCCGAGGTTTTCGGTCGGGGAGGTGTGAACCGGTCCCAGTACCTTTGCTGGATCGATCGGTAGCGCGATCGCAGCGGTGAACAACTGCTCCTTGCTCCCGAAATGGTGATGAATCATAGCCGGATCGACGTCAGCGGCCGCAGCTATCGATCGAACGGTTGTTCGTCGAAAACCGTTCTGGGAGAACGCCCGTCGCGCCGAATCGAGGATCTGCGCGCGAGTCTCCGACTTGCCCGGTCGTCGCCCCGAACGAATCGGTGCAGGACTCGTGTCCTTGTCGGTCATGGAGTGCGGCGATCGAGTGTGGCCGCGGCCAGCGATAGTGCGGCGGCGGCGAAGCCCGCCATGACGGCGAGATCACGCCACATCTGACCCGTCGCGTCGGCATGCATCGACACTTGCTGAAGTGCGTCGACGGCGTAGCTCAAGGGGAGGACGTTGCTGATCCATTCGAGCCAGGTCGGCAATTGGTCGCGCGGTACCAGGAGTCCGCAGAGGAAGAGCTGTGGAACCACAACTACCGGCATGAATTGCACCGCTTGGAACTCGGTCTTCGCGAATGCGCTGGCCAACAGGCCTAGCGCAACGCCCAGTATTGCGCCGAGAACTGCAATGACGATGACCCAGGCAAGACTGCCGGCGATGGTGAGTCCGAGGAATCCGAAAGCAACCGCGCACGCGAGAGCTGCTTGAGCGGCGGCGGAGAGCGAAAATGCCGCCCCGTATCCGGCGAGAAGGTCGAGTTTGCCCATCGGTGTGGTGAGCAGGCGTTCGAGGGTTCCTGAACTGCGTTCGCGCTGCATGGCGATGGATGTGACCAGGAACATCACCACAAACGGCAAGATTCCCAACATCGTGATCGCCACTCGTTGGAAGAGCGAAACCTGGCCGGGTGGCGTCGGGACGTCTTGGTAGAGGAAATACAGCAAAATCATCAACAACGACGGGACCAACAAGATCATGGCCACCGTGCGATGGTCCTGGCGGAGCTGAAGCAGAATGCGTACGGTCGTAGCGCCGAAGATCCTGATGCTCATGATATTTCACCTCCGACGGGTGAAGTCCGAATCAGCTCGAGAAAGGCGTCCTCGAGCCGTTCACATCTGGTTTTGGCGCGCAATTCATCGGGTGTGAGTTGAGCGAGGAGGTACCCGTCTCGCATCAGGATCAGCTCAGCGCAGTGGTCGGCCTCATCCATGACGTGGCTCGAGACCAACAGGGTGGTTCCGCTGCGAGCAAGGTCAGCGAATCGTTCCCACAATTCGACGCGAAGCACCGGATCGAGGCCGACGGTCGGTTCGTCGAGGATCAACACATCAGGTGACGCCACCAACGCGCAAGCCAGCGAGACTCGCCCGCGTTGACCACCAGACAGATCGGCGGCGGTCTGGTCGGCGTA
>NZ_LVCT01000192.1:0-2920 GCF_001647205.1 Rhodococcus sp. EPR-134 | reverse complement strand
GTCGCCGTACACACTGGGGGATTGGGTGACGTACCCGATCCGACGGCGAAGGGCAACGGACCCGGCGCGATCTCCCAGGACTCTGACCTCACCGCTTTCGACGATCTGCGTTCCGACTATCGCGCGCATGAGGGTTGTCTTGCCGCAACCGGAGGGTCCGAGCAGTCCGGTGATCGATCCTGCTGATACCTGCAGGTCAAGCGAGTGAAGAACTTCGTGCTTGCCGCGAATGACTCGTAGTCCGCGGATGTCTATTGCCGGCGTTGTGGTCACGGTTCGCCTCGTTTCAATAATTCATCACTTGTTGAATTATGCGACTCGGCCGACCGATGAGTCAACGGCGTGGGCACAATCGAAGGGTGAGCATCGAGACCTTGGAAAATGTGGAGAACCCGTTGGAAGCGGGCCTGACAATTCTCGGCTCGACCCTGACCGTCGACGACATCTCGCTGAGGATCGTCGAGGTCGAGGCGTACGGAGGGGAGAAGGACGGGCCATGGCCGGATCCGGCAGCACATTCGTATCGGGGGAGAACGCCGCGGAACAGCGTGATGTTCGGGCGGGCGGGGCGTCTCTACGTCTACCGCAGCTATGGAATGCACTTTTGTATGAACATCTCGTACGGCCCGGATGGTGTCGCGGGTGGTGTTCTGCTCCGAGCGGCCGAAATCGAGGCCGGTCACGATGTGGTGTCTGCTCGGAGATCGCCGGACCGGCCGTCTCACCAATGGGCCAGAGGGCCGGGTAATCTCGGTGCTTCTGTCGCAATCACGTTGGCGGACAACGGAACAGACGTGTTCAACCCTGCCTCTCGGATTCGGCTCGAATTGGGGGAGTCGAAGGAATGGGTCAGTGGACCGCGGGTGGGGGTCAGTACCGCGGCGGAGGTTCCGTGGCGCCTGTGGATTCCGGACTCGCGAGCGGTGTCCGCGTATCGCCGAAGCCCGCGAGCGCCGGTCATTTCGTGAAGATGGGATGATCGAGTCCGTGACTGAGAATATTCTCGACGAACTGACCTGGCGCGGGCTGATCGCCCAATCAACCGATCTCGACGCTTTGCGTAAAGATCTCGAGGCCGGACCGGTCACGTTGTATGCGGGCTTCGACCCGACAGGACCGAGCCTGCACGCAGGTCACCTGGTTCCGCTCCTCGCGCTCAAGCGGTTTCAGCGCGCCGGCAACCGCCCGATCGTTCTTGCCGGCGGTGCAACGGGCCTGATCGGAGACCCCCGTGACGTCGGGGAACGGACGATGAACTCCGCCGATACCGTCGCGGACTGGGCAGGTCGCATCCGTGGTCAGCTCGAACGATTCGTGGATTTCGACGATTCGCCGACGAGCGCGGTCATCGAGAACAACATGAACTGGACCGGCAAGATGTCGGCCATCGACTTCCTGCGTGATGTCGGTAAACACTTCTCCGTGAACGTCATGCTTGCGCGTGACACCGTGAAGCGTCGTCTCGAGTCGGACGGGATGTCGTACACCGAGTTCAGCTACATGCTGCTCCAGGCCAACGACTACCTGCACTTGCGACGCGATCTCGGCTGCACTCTGCAGGTCGGCGGGTCCGATCAGTGGGGCAACATCATTGCCGGCGTCGAACTCAACCGTCGTGTCGACGGTGAAAGCGTTCATGCAATGACGGTTCCGCTGGTGACCTCGGCCGATGGCAAAAAGTTCGGAAAGTCGACCGGTGGCGGAAGTTTGTGGCTCGACCCCGAGATGACCAGCCCGTACGCCTGGTACCAGTACTTCGTGAACACTGGCGACGCCGACGTGATCAAGTACCTGCGCTGGTTCACCTTCCTGACTGCGGACGAACTCGCGGAGCTGGAGACTGCAACAGCGGAGCGGCCGCATGCGCGAGAAGCGCAGAAGCGACTTGCCGCGGAGATGACGACCTTGGTTCACGGGGAACACAACACCCGTGCTGTCGAGCTCGCCAGTCAGGCGTTGTTCGGCAAGGCGGAGCTGGCGGAACTCGACGAGTCGACGCTAGCCGCGGCGCTGAAAGAAGCATCGGTCAGCGAATTGGCGCCGGGGGAGCCGCGCACGATCATCGATCTGCTCGTGACGAGCGGCTTGTGCGAGAGCAAGGGGGCCGCTCGACGCGCCGTGAAAGAGGGCGGTGCTTCGGTGAACAACCAGAAGGTGTCGGCCGACGACTGGGAGCCCACCGCATCCGATCTGCTTCACGGCAGCTGGTTGGTCGTCCGGCGCGGAAAGCGCAACTTCGCCGGCGTGAGAATCCTTCCGAACTGACGTGTGTGGGGTCACAGTTGTCTTGCGGGGCTCCTGTGGCCGCTGGTGGCCCGCCTCCGGGCGGGCTACCAGCGGATTTAACCTGTCGAACATCTGCGACCTGCACGTTTGACGCTCAGTTTTCATTCGCGTAACTTTGTCCAAGTCAGAGCGACACGGACACCAACCCCGACCGACAGGCCGGGGAAACGCGGTTGGACGAAGTCGGAGACAATCACGCTCAGCGGGAACTTGCTTCCTTGGAGCGAACAAGCTAAGATTGTAACCCTTGCCCCGGAGCTTTCAACCTGGTTGAAGTGATGGTGTGTGCGTGTTCTTTGAGAACTCAACAGTGTGTCGATGAATGTCAGTGCCAAATTTTTTTGGTACTTCACATCCGCGAATGATCAACCGCCTCTTGGGGTTTGGTTGGTTTGTGTGTGGTGTGAGTATTTTTCGTCGGTGATTGTTCATTCTTCCGTCTGAATGGTTGCCGACACATTTTTTGCTAGTTGAGTTTTTTTGCTAGTGATTTGACTCTTTTTGTCTATGACTGATTAGTGGGCTTGCCCGCGAAATCTAGAGTCTTCAACGGAGAGTTTGATCCTGGCTCAGGACGAACGCTGGCGGCGTGCTTAACACATGCAAGTCGAGCGGTAAGGCCTTTCGGGGTACA
>NZ_LVCT01000191.1:0-15877 GCF_001647205.1 Rhodococcus sp. EPR-134 | reverse complement strand
ATCTCGGTGCGCATCGGGCAGCCGGCGGTCGTGAGATAGATGCCGATGTCGACGCTGTTGTCACTGGAGAGGGAGATCCCCTTGACCATCCCCAGTTCGGTGATGGGTTTGCGGATCTCTGGGTCCAGAACTCGCGCGAGCGCGGAGCGAACGTCGGACTCGGTCAGTACAGACATGACTCCATGGTAAGTCCAGGTAGGTCAGTGGATGCGCGGCAGGTCCGATGCGGCGGGCACGATGCCGGTGGAGTACCCGAGCGACCAGGCCAGAACGTTGGCGACGTAGGCGGCCGAGTTGTTGTAGCGGTGGATCGCGGAGGCAACCTGCGTGACGTCCTGCATGTTGAGTCCGCCGTCGCACAGGTACTTGCCGGTGGTCAGTGCGGAGTCGAAAAGGTTCTGCGGGTCGGCGATTCCGTCACCGTTGCCGTCACCGGCGTATTGGTTCCACGTGGACGGGATGAACTGCATCGGGCCGACTGCGCGGTCGTAGACGGTGTCGCCGTCGAGGGCGCCGCCGTCGGTGTCCATGATGACGGCCTGGCCGGGGAGGCTGCCGTTGAGTGGCAGGCCGATCACGGGCTTGTAGAGGTTGCCGTTCGCGTCGGCGTCCTTGCCGTCGTTGGCGTGGCCGGATTCGACGCGGCCGATACCGGCGAGGAGCGTCCAGTGCATGTTGCAGTTGGGCTTCTCGACAGCGAGGATTCGCTCGGCGTTCTGGTAGGCGGCGACGCTCACGCTCGGGATTCCGAGTGCGCCCTCGGCCATCGAGGCGGGGAGCGGGGGAGTGGCCTGCACGGGAGCCAGCGGCGCGGGTTCCGGCGCGGGGGCGGGAGCCGGCTCGGCGATTGCTTCGACGGCGGGCAGAATCTGCGCCTGCGGTTCCTGCGTGGCTTGTGCGGCGGTGTCCACCGTTTCGGCGGAGCTGGTGTTGAAGAACGGGACCTTGGGAGCGGCGCCGGCCGTGTTGGCTGCGGTGACGAGTCCGATAGGGATGAGTCCGGTGAGCGCGATGACCGAATTTCGACGGATGTGCGAATCTGTCTTCTTGCTGTGCCGACCCACTGTTTATGCCTCCTGAACCTCCGCGAGGAGGTTTTCCGTTCAACTGACGGAGTCGAGGCTACCTGATTTGTTGCGTTTCCGTTATTCAACCGTGATCTAGAAGGGCAGTTTGGGGCATATGCACTGTTCTTTCGTGATATTTCGGTTACAGAGCGGGCATGCCGGGCAGGCCCGGGAAGAACGGCACGAATGCCGGAGCCGGGGCCGGAGCGGGCTCCGGTGTGGGTGCGGGTGCCGGTGCCGGTGCGGGCTCCGGAGAGGGGGCGGCGGGTGGAGAGGATTCCGCGGGAGCCGCGTCGGTGGTGGCGGGTGCCGTGGCGGCCACTGCCATGCCCGGGATCGTGCACGGCAGAAGGATGCCGTCCTGCAAGGCGTCGAGGGCTGCGGGGTCCGGAAGGATCACACACATGTCGTCGGGCCAGCGCCATCCCTCGGCCGTCAGAATCGGCCACACGAGACCCCGTGAGGTGAGGACGGGGAGCGGGATGATCTGACCGGGAGCTGCGTTCCGGGCGGCGTTGGGTCCCGGAGCTGGGCTGGTCGGCATGACGCCCGGCGGGATCAGTGCCTGGATCTCGGGTGAGAGTGCAGGCATGTCCGGCAGACCCGGGAAGAGGGGAGTGGTGGTCGGGGTCGGCGTCGTCGACGCTGATTCCTTGTCGCCGGCCGCCGGATCGGTAGCCGCAGCCGCGGCGAGTACGGCCGAAGCGGCGGAGTCTGCCGAGGCGGCGGCGTTGATCGCGGAGCTGCCGGTGTTGATGCCCGAGGTGTACGGCAGCTGACCGGAAGGAATGACACCGTTCTTGTACGCCGTCGACCACATGATCACGTTTGCTGCGTAAGCGGCCGAGTTGTTGTATCGCAGAACAGCTTTGGTCTCCTGGGCGACATCGCGCAGGTTGAGTCCGCCGCTGCAGAGGTACTTCGCTGCCGAGAGTGCCGCATCGAAGACGTTGTTGGGGTCCTTGATTCCGTCCCCGTTGCCGTCGCTGGCATATCCGGCCCAGGTGGCCGGAATGAACTGCATCGGCCCGACGGCGCGGTCGTGAGTGGGGTCGCCGTCGATTGCGCCCTTGTCGGTGTCCCGAATGACTTCGTTGCCTGCCAGCCGTCCGTCGAGGACGGGGCCGAGGATCGGGGTGACCGTCGTACCCACCGAGGTCGTCTTGCCGCCGTTGGCGTGACCGGATTCGATGCGTCCGATGCCGGCCAGAAGATGCCAGGGGATTCCGCATCCCGGTGCCTCGGTCATCATCACCAGCTCCGCGGAGCGGTACGCGTTCAGGACGATCTCGGGGATGCCCAGAGAGGTGAGGACGACGGCCGCAGCGTTGGGCGCTGCCGGGGCGCCGGCGACCGTATCGCTGGGCGGGGCCGATCTTTGCGTTCGGACCGTGCGGGGCGTCGGGAGGAAGTCGACAGAGTCCGGCTGCGCAATCGAGGCGGAGCCCGCCAGTGCGATCGGAACCTGTGACCCTCCGGTCGGTGCGCTTCCGGCAGTGAGGGCTGCTGGACCTGTGACGACGAGCAGTCCCCCCACCAGTGTGGATGCTGCAATCATTCCGCGTACTCGCACGATTCCCCTTTGCTGGCGCTCCCGCTCCGGAGTACCCACCGTGATATCCATATTGCTGTGACTTACGTTACATATCGGTCACGGTGCGTGCAGCAAAACTCAGCGAACGCTCAGCTAGTTGTGACTTTGTTTCGCAGTATTCGAGTCCCGGTGCTTCTTCTTCGGGGTCGGTTCGCCGTCGGCAGCAAGGATCGACTTGATCTCCTCGAGCTCCCGTCGCAGGTAGTCGCGGGTGGCAACCTCGCCGACGGCGATACGCAGAGCTGCGAGTTCTCGGGCGAGGAATTCGGTATCCGCCTTGGTTTGCTCGGCGCGTGAGCGGTCCTCCTCGAGCGAGACCCGGTCGCGGTTCTCCTGACGGTTCTGGGCCAGCAGGATCAGCGGCGCCGCGTAGGCGGCCTGGGTGGAGAAGGCCAGGTTGAGCAGGATGAACGGGTACGGGTCCCACTGCAGGGCCACCGCGAACACGTTGATCAGGATCCAGACGATCACGATGATCGTCTGGATTGCGAGATAACGCCCGGTGCCGAGGAAGCGGGCGATGCGTTCACTGACGCGCCCGACAGCTTCGACGTCGAAATCGAGATTGAACCGGCGGCTTCCGCGGGGCGTTTCCAGTCGTTGCCGTGCGGTCGTGCTCGACGCCCGTTCGCTCATCGGAGTAGTTCCTCGTCGTCGGAGTAATCCTCACGCCAGTCTTCCGGCAGGAGGTGATCGAGCACGTCGTCGACCGTCACCGCCCCGATCAGGTGGTTCTCGTCGTCCACGACCGGCCCGCATACCAAGTTGTACGTCGCGAAATATCGGGTGACCGACGCCAACGAGTCGTCCGGGGCCAACCGGGGCATGTCGGTGTCGAGTAGTCCGCCTACCAGGCTGGCGGGAGGCTCGCGGAGAAGCTTCTGCAGGTGGACGCAGCCGAGATACCGCCCGGTCGGAGTCGCCGTCGGCGGACGTACGACGAAGACCATGCTCGACAGCGCCGGGGTCACGTCGTAGTTGCGGGCGCGGGCAAGGGCCTCCGCGACCGTCGTCGAGGCCGTCAGTACCACCGGTTCGGGCGTCATCAGACCACCGGCAGTGTCCGGGGAATGCTCGAGCAGGCGTCGAACAGGTTCGGAATCCTGCGGGTCCATCAACTGAAGCAGTGACTCGGCCTCGGTTTCGGGCAGCTCGCCCAACAGGTCGGCGGCGTCGTCGGGATCCATCGCTTCGAGTAGATCGGCGGCACGTTCGACTTCCAGGTGCATCAGCAGATCGGTCTGGTCGTCCGCCGGCAGTTCCTGCACGACGTCGGCGAGGCGTTCGTCGTCGAGCGCCACGGCCAGTTCGTGGCGGCGCTTCTCCGGCAGTTCGCGCATGGCGTTGGCCACATCGGCGGGTCGCATGCCTTCGTACTGGAGAAGCAGGTGAGCTACGCCCTGGCCGGGGAGTGAGAGATCGCTCTGGGTGAGGCCGGCGACGTGCTGCCAGTCGACGATGTGAATCGCCGCGCGTCGACCGAGGCGTCCGCGATGGCCGCGAACCGCGACCTTGGAGACCACCCAGTCTCGCGTCCGCGTCGATTCGATTCCGAGATCGACGACTATCGTGTCGACGCCGTGAAGCTCCTCGAGTTCCGGGTCGTCCACGCGCACATGCGAATCGAGTACCTGCGCCAGAGCGAGCACTTCGCCCGGGCGCTGGTTGAAGCGCCGCAGACTGACGTTACCGGTGGTGAGGGTGACTGCACTCGGTTCGATTGCTGTCACACGCAACATCGGAACGAAAATGCGTTTGCGCGTGAACATTTCGATCACCAGACCGAGAACGCGGGGTTGCTGGCGTCCGATGCGGACCGTGATGACGACGTCGCGCACACGACCGATCGATTCGCCGTCCGGGCCGAGTACAACCAGGCCGGCAAGCCTGGCTGCAAATACCTTGCCTGCTGCTGCCATGATTGCAAGGCTAATTCGTCCAGCGTCAAAATCTGCAACGGCGCCACCGAAAATCGAGAAGGGCAGTCCGCAATGACTTCACGCAACCGTTCCCGTCGATCGGTATTGGCAGTTCCCGGCAGCAGTCGGAAGATGATCGACAAGGCGAAGGGATTGCCCGCCGACGAGATCTTTCTCGACCTCGAAGATGCGGTGGCGCCGCTGGCGAAGCAGGCGGCCAGGGAGTCGATCGGCGACGCGTTGGCCGAGGACGGGTGGGGCAAACAGGTCAAGGTCGTCCGGGTCAACGACTGGACCACCGAATGGACGTATGCCGACGTCGTGGAGGTGGTGGGCCGCGCCGGAGCGCATCTGGACGCCATTCTGCTGCCCAAGGTTCCCGATGCGAGTCACGTCCAGGCGCTCGATTTGTTGTTGACGCAGGTCGAGAAGGCCAACGGTCTCGAGGTCGGCAAGATCGGGATCGAACCGCAGATCGAGAACGCGATCGGCTTGACCAACATCGACGCGATCGCCACCGCGAGTCCCCGCGTCGAGGCGCTCGTGTTCGGCCCGGCCGACTTCATGGCGAGCTTGAACATGCGAACTCTGGTCGTCGGTGAGCAACCGGACGGCTACGACCGCGGTGACGCGTATCACCACATCCTGATGACCATCTTGATGGCCGCGCGGGCGCACGGCGTCCAGGCCATCGACGGGCCGTACCTGCAGATCCGCGACGTCGAGGCTTTCACTCGGTCGGCTGCGCGAACGGCAGCGCTCGGTTTCGACGGCAAGTGGGTTCTGCACCCCACGCAGATCGAGGCGGCCAACGAGGTGTTCAGTCCGCGCCAATCCGATTACGACCGTGCGGAACTCATCTTGGACGCGTACGCGTTCCACACCTCGGCTGCCGGGGGAGGGCGGGGCGCGGTCATGCTCGGCGACGAGATGATCGACGAGGCGAGTCGCAAGATGGCACTGGTGATTTCGGCCAAGGGTCGCGCCGCGGGGATGGCGCGCACGTCGGAATTCACGCCGCCCGAACACGCCTGACGCTCGCATAGCCGAACGAATCAGGTCTGTAAAGGGCACAATAGGGGGTAGATGTACTTGCGTCATCCGCGTGGATGACGTGCCCGAAAAGAGGAGCGCAGCCAGCCATGTCCAATCCGCTCGGTCAATCGTCGAATGGGTCGCGCCGTGGAGCGTTGCCGACACCGCCTTCGGGATGGCCCATCGGGTCGTACCCCACCTACGCCGAGGCGCAGCGCGCAGTCGATTACCTCTCCGATCAGGAATTCCCGGTTCAGGACGTCACGATCGTCGGCGTGAACCTGATGCAGGTCGAGCGAGTTCTCGGTCGGTTGACGTGGGCCAAGGTGATCGGTGGCGGCATCGTCTCCGGTGCTTGGCTCGGTGTCTTCTTCGGCCTGGTGCTCGGAATCGTCACCGGTGGTTTCCTCGCTCCGCTGATCGCGGGCATCGTGGGCGGCATCATCTTCGGTGTCATCTCCACGACGATTCCGTACGCCGCGACGCGTGGGCAGCGGGACTTCGCCTCGACGATGCAGTTGGTCGCCGGACGTTACGACGTACTGTGTGAGCCCAAGACGGCGGAGTCGGCGCGCGACCTGCTCGCCAAGCTCGCCATCTGACATTCTCGCTCGGGCTGCCAACTTGTGTGATCTCGGTTACTTTATGTACACGCGGGCGAGGTAGTACTCGCTTCCCGTGACCGTTTGCCGGACAAGGAAATAGGTCCCTTCTCCGGCAAAAGTGCCGATGTGTGGTGCGTCGGCCAGCCGTAACGACTGCGCCGTCTCGCCGCCCGAGGAGGACGGCTGTGCAGAACAAGAGATCGCGGGCGGGGCAGAACGAGAGATCGCGGGCGGGACAGAAGAAGAAATTGCGGGCGGGGCTGCTCGGCGCGGCAACATTGTTGTTGGCGCCCTTGCTCAGTGCGTGCGGATCGGACAATGACGACGGCGTGGTGCTGTCCTTCTACACCGCTGCCGACGGCGCCGAGCAGTATGCGGAGGCCGCCGCGAATTGTTCGGCGGCGTCGAACGGCGCGTACCGGGTCGAGCAGAAAACTCTGCCCAAGGGTGCCGACGACCAGCGACTTCAGTTGGCCCGGCGTCTGACCGGCAATGACAAGTCACTCGATCTGATGACGCTCGACGTGGTGTGGACTGCCGAATTCGCCGAAGCGGGATGGGCATTGCCGCTTCCTGACGACGTGGCGGCCGAGGTCAGCAACGGGACGCTCGAGGGTCCGCTGGAGTCGGCGAAGTGGCAGGACCAGCTCTATGCGGCGCCATTGAACACCAACACCCAATTGCTCTGGTATCGAAAGGATTTGATGCCGGACGGGCAACCGCCCCAAACCTGGGATCAGATGATCGACATCTCCGAAGGCCTGGCCGCGGAGGGGCGCCCCAGCTGGATCGGTGTGCAGGGCAAGCAGTACGAAGGATTGATGGTCTGGTTCAACACCCTTCTCGCCAGTGCCGGCGGATCGGTGGTGGGGCCGGACGGAACAACCGTGACGGTGGCCGACGGTGATGCTGCCCAACAGGCGCTGACCGTCATGAAGCGCGTCGCTACCGCGAAGGGTGCGGATCCCTCGATCTCGCAGGGGGATGAAGCGTCGTCGCGACTGGGTATGGAGAGCGGCAAATCTGCCTTCCAGGTCAACTGGCCGTTCGTGCTGCCCGGCATCATGGAGAACGCCGAGAAGGGCGATCTGCCGTACATCGACGACAAGGGCAACGTCACCAGTGAGAACACCGGAAACACGGTGCTCACGGTGAACGGAGAACGGAATTTCCTTGCCGCTCCGTATCCCTCGGTGATCGAGGGTAAGCCGGCCGAGGTCACGATCGGCGGCTTCAACGTAGCGGTGGCCAAGACCAGCCGGCATCCGGACCTCGCGTTCGAGGCGCTCACCTGTCTGCGTAACGAGGAGAATCAGCGCAACAACGCGGTAGCCGGTGGCGTTCCGCCGACTCTCGAGAGCCTGTACGACGACCCGGCGTTCCAGGAGGCGTACCCGGCGTGGCGTGAGGTTCGCGACAGCCTGGACACCGCTTCGGTTCGTCCGGTTTCTCCTGCCTATCAGAGTATTTCGACGCGCATCACTGCCACGCTGAACCCTGTGGGAAACATCGATCCGGAATCGACCGTGAACGATCTTGCCGAGCAGGTACGCAAGGCAGTCAATTCCGAGGGGCTGATTCCGTGACGATCGACAGCGAAAATTCGGGAGCTGCACCAACAGTCGCGACGGCGTCGCCGGAGCCGAAGCACTCCGCGAAGTCGAAGATGTCGGACGGAAAGGCGGCCGAGCGTCGCCTCGGTCTCTGGCTGGTGGCCCCGGCCGCGATTCTCATGATCGCGGTGACCGCATATCCGGTGGTCTACGCCGTTTGGCTGAGTTTGCAGCGCTACGACCTGCGCTTCCCGGATCAACGAAAGTTCGTGTGGTTCGACAACTACGTGTCGGTGCTGACCGACGGTTACTGGTGGCAAGCGTTCGCGGTGACGACGTCGATCACGGTTGTCTCGGTCGTCATCGAGTTCGTTCTCGGACTGACCATCGCACTGGTGATGCACCGAACGATCGTGGGTAAGGGGCTCGTCCGCACCGTTGTGCTCATCCCGTACGGCATCGTCACCGTCGCGGCGGCATACAGCTGGTACTACGCGTGGACGCCGGGGACCGGCTACCTCGCCAATCTCCTGCCCGACGGCAGTGCGCCGCTCACCGACCAGATCCCGTCGCTCGCGATCATCGTCCTTGCCGAGGTGTGGAAGACGACGCCGTTCATGGCGCTGCTCCTGCTCGCCGGCCTGGCGCTCGTGCCCGACGACCTCCTCAAGGCGGCTCAGGTGGACGGCGCCGGTGCGTGGACCCGGTTGGTACGCATCATCCTTCCGCTGATGAAGCCCGCCATCCTCGTCGCTCTGCTGTTCCGCACACTCGACGCGTTCCGCATCTTCGACAACATCTACGTGCTGACGAAGGGAGCGAACGACACCGGGTCGGTGTCGATTCTGGGTTACGACAATCTGTTCAAGGCATTCAACTTGGGTATCGGATCCGCGATCAGCGTGCTGATCTTCGTGTGTGTGGCAGTGATCGCGTTCATCTTCATCAAACTTTTCGGTGCTTCGGCTCCCGGATCCGATACGGAAGGACGCTGACATGACCGTGACTCCCAGACTCAAGATCAGCTGGTCCGTCGTCAACCTTCTGGTCTTGCTGTACGCGTTGGTTCCCGTCCTGTGGATTGCGAGCCTGTCCTTCAAGCCCGCCGGAACCATCAAGGACGGCAAGTTCATTCCGGAGAAGTGGACCCTGGACAACTACCGAGGAATCTTCGACACCAGCGCCTTCACCAGTGCTCTGATCAACTCCATCGGCATCGGACTCATCTCGACGGTCATCGCCGTGGTGATCGGAACCATGGCTGCTTACGCGATTGCGCGCCTGGATTTTCCGGGCAAGAAGCTGCTGGTGGCTGTTGCCCTGCTGATCGCGATGTTCCCGCAGATTTCATTGGTGAGCCCGCTGTTCGACATCGAACGACGGCTCGGGCTCTTCGACACCTGGGCCGGACTCATCCTGCCGTACATCACCTTTGCGTTGCCGTTGGCGATCTACACGCTCTCTGCGTTCTTCAAAGAGATTCCTTGGGAACTCGAGAAGGCGGCTCAGATGGACGGCGCGACGCCGGGGCAGGCGTTCCGGAAGGTGGTGGCTCCACTGGCCGCGCCCGGCATCGTCACTGCGGGCATTCTGGTGTTCATCTTCTGCTGGAACGATCTGTTGTTCGCGATTTCGCTGACGTCGACCGAACGCTCCATCACCGCCCCTGCGGCCATCGCAAACTTCACCGGCGCTTCACAATTCGAGGAGCCCACCGGGTCGATCGCCGCGGCCGCCATGGTCATCACCATTCCGATCATCATCTTTGTTCTGTTCTTCCAACGTCGTATCGTGGCCGGGCTTACTTCCGGCGCAGTGAAGGGATAAGCCTGTGGCCGAGATCGTGCTGGACAAGGTGACCAAGCTGTACCCGGACGGAGCCAAGGCGGTCAGTGATGTCGACATCACCATCGCCGACGGAGAATTCATCATTCTCGTGGGCCCGTCCGGTTGTGGAAAATCCACGACTCTCAACATGATTGCCGGGCTGGAAGACATTTCGACCGGTGAGTTGCGGATCGCGGGTGAACGCGTCAACGAACGCGCCCCCAAGGACCGCGACATCGCGATGGTGTTCCAGTCGTATGCGCTGTATCCGCACATGACGGTGCGTCAGAACATCGCTTTCCCACTGACATTGGCGAAGATGTCCAAGGACGAGATCAACGCCAAGGTCGACGACGCTGCGCGGGTCCTCGACCTCACCCAGCATCTCGATCGCAAACCGGCGAACCTGTCGGGCGGTCAGCGTCAGCGTGTCGCGATGGGACGCGCAATCGTGCGCAGCCCGAAGGCGTTTCTCATGGACGAGCCGCTATCGAACCTGGACGCCAAACTGCGCGTGCAGATGAGGACGGAGATCGCCCGTCTGCAGCAGCGACTCGGTACGACAACGATTTACGTGACCCACGACCAGACCGAGGCGATGACGCTCGGCGATCGGGTAGTCGTGCTGCGCGGCGGAATCGTGCAACAGATCGGTGCGCCGCAGGAACTCTACGATCGACCGAACAATCTGTTCGTGGCGGGGTTCATCGGGTCCCCGTCCATGAACTTCTTCCCCGGACAGTTGACGGCCGACGGTGTGAGCACGCCGATCGGCGATGTTCGCCTGCCCGCGGCGGCGCAGTCGAAGATCTCGGGCAGCGGCTCGGGCAAGGACGTCGTGGTCGGTATCAGGCCGGAACATTTCGAGGACGTGGCGCTGGTCGATGCAGCGCAGAAGCCGCACGGTGGGACGTTCACCGTCGACGTCGACGTGCTGGAATCGATGGGTTCGGACAAGTACGCGTATTTCCTCGCTGGTGGCCCCGCCGTCAATTCTCGTGAACTCGAGGAACTCGCCGCCGATTCGGGAACGGCCGTCGCTGGTGGCGGTCAACTGGTTGCCAGGCTCTCGTCCGAGTCCACGGTGGCCCAGGGCAGGTCTGTCGATCTCTGGTTCGATCCCGCCAAGATCGCAGTGTTCGACGGCGGTACGGGAGCCAATCTGCTGCTGTGACCTTTACCCGGGCAAGGTGACCGAATACGTCGCGCCCCAGGGGAGCGGTACCTGTTCGGGGCCGGGCGCTGCGTCGGCCGGTTCGGGTAGGGGGACCAGGCGGCCGAATTGTTCGTGATGGGTGGAGGCCGGGGCGGCTTGCGCTGTCCCGGCGAACACGGCGATCGGCGCCGCTGCCAGGGCGCCGGCGACGGCAAATCGAGTGGCGATGCGGCGCTTGCTTGCTCGGGTCGAGATCATGAGCACTCCTGCGTGGTTTCGAGGTTCGGTGAATGCTGTGTCATTCACGATATTGCGGGTTGATTGTGAAATCTCGTGTGCGAAGCTCATTCACAGGGAACTGGGATGGGCGGCACAGGAGGACAGATGAACGAATCCTCGGTACGAACCGAGCACCTGCCCGGTGGCCCGGACCTCGAGCGGATCATGCGCGAACACGCCTACCGCGGTGCGTACCTCCAACTGACGGTGCGTGGCGCTCTGGTGCTGCTCATCGCCCTGACACTGATCTTCGTCCCGCCGATGAACGACGCGGGATGGTGTTTCGCGATTCTGGGCACCTATGCCCTCTGGTCGGCAGCCGTGGCGCTGTGGATCCACAAAGGCGGAACCGGCCCGGTGACGATGATCTGGCTCGGCTTGTTCGTCGACCTTGCCGTGCTCGCAACTCTGACATTGCTGACCGGTCTCGCGGCCGAGCAGAGTTGGACCGCCGACATCTTGAGTAACGGGCTCTTCGTCATTCCGGTTCTGGCGTGTACGCAACTGCGGACGGACGTGTGTGTCGGCGTCGTTGCCTGCACGATCGGGGTGTTCTTCGTTTCCAGCTGGGCAACGATGACTTCGAACTCCGAGCCGTGGCCGTCGATCCTGCTGAGCACCATGGCCTTGGCCGGAGTGGGCGCAGGCGCAATCGGACTGACTCGGATTCAAAGATCACGCGTGTTGACCATCGGACAACTCGTCGGGCATCGAACCAGCCTTCTGGCCGAACTCATGGGGCTCGAGCAGCGAGAGCGCACGGAACTGTCCGAGCAGTTGCACGACGGGGCGCTCCAGTACGTTCTCGCCGCGCGGATGGATCTCGACGAATTGGCAGACAGTGCGGAGCCTGTCGCTTTGGCGCGAGCCGGAAAAGCGCTCGGTGAAGCGACCACGCTGTTGAGATCGTCCGTCTCGGAACTGCATCCCACAGTTCTCGTCCACGTGGGCCTTGCCCGCGCGATCGGGGACCTCGCGCGCTCGGCGCAGGGACGCGGCGGAGTGGTGGTCGACGTCGACACTTCGGGCTGGAACGACGATCTACGCACGTCCGCGGACGAAGTCTTGTTCGGCGCCACCCGAGAGCTTCTGGGCAACGTCGTCAAACATGCCGGCGCGCAGAACGTCCGGATCGAGCTTGCACGACTGGACCACCGTGCGGTGCTCGTGGTCTCCGACGACGGTCGGGGGATCAGCGCCGATCGGATTGCCGAACGACGGGCTGCCGGGCACATCGGACTGCTCTCGCACGAACTGCGTGTGGTTGCCGCGGGTGGCTCGTTCTCGGTCGGACCGGGTGAAGAGTCCGGAACCCTCGCGCGAGTCGAGATACCGTTCGAGATCGTCACCGCCACTGACCACGATCGTTGAGGAGTTGTCGATGGCTGCACTGATCACCGATCGCGAGCTCAACCTGGCGACTCTGGCGCGGCAGTTCCTGCTGCGGAGGGCCGAGGTCAGTGCGTTGGATGCGATCGAGCACCTGGCAGGTCTGCAGGCCCAGGCGCCGAACCCGCCCTACCTGGCGCTGTGGGCGCGGCTGAAGAACTTTGCGGCAGAAGACCTCTCCACCCTTGTCGAGAAGCGCCAGGTGGTGCGGCTTGTTGCCATGCGGGGCACGGTCTTTGCTCTTTCGGCCGCGGATGCGGGTCCCTTCCGGGCCACGGTTCAGACGATCATGGAACGCGATCTCCACACCAACAGCACTCAGCGTGCTGCGCTCACCGGGTTGGATCTCGACGCGCTGGCGCGGGCGGGACGCGAATTGGTAGCGGACGGGCCGCTCACTCAGATGCAGATGAGACCGTTACTGGCAGAGCGCTTTCCCGGCCACGCGGCCGAGGGGCTGGCGCACGGCGTTCGAGGACTTCTGCCGATGGTGCAGGTCCCACCGCGAGGCCTGTGGGGACGATCCGGAGTACCGGCACTGACGACCTTGGAGAATTGGCTTGGCACGGAAGTGAGTTCATCGCCGGATCCGGATGCGATGGTGCTTCGTTATCTGGCAGCCTTCGGGCCCGCGAGTGTGAAAGATGCCCAAGCGTGGTCAGGGCTCACGAGACTCGCCGAAGTCTTCGAGAGGCTACGTCCCGGCTTGATCACCTTTGTCAACGCGAAAGGGGCCGAGGTGTTCGACCTGCCGGACGCGCCACGACCGACCTCCGGAACACCGCCGGTCAGAATCCTTGCTCCGTTCGACAACATCCTGCTCTCGCACGCCGACCGCTCGCGAATCATGGACGAGCAGTACCGAACTCGTGTCTTCACCGTCAACGGCATCATCAAGCCCGCCATCCTGGTGCGCGGAAAGGTGGTGGGATTCGCGACGGTGACGCCGGACAAGGAGACGGTCGAATTGGGCGCGACTCTGTTTGCGCAGCAACCGAAGACCGCGCTCGCATCCATCGAGAAGGAAGCGCGTGCGTTGCTGAAATTCATGCACCCGAAGATCCTGAACCGAGAGGTGCGGTTCGCTGTCGCTACGTAGCGGGCTTGTGCTTTCGCGGTGCTCGATCGCGTAGTTCGGCCACGATCTCGTCGTTCCACATGTGCCGCCGCACCAGTCGGTACCGCTCCCGGGCGATCCACAAGTAGGCCTCGGCGTCGGTGTGCTCGGGCAACATGTCGGCGCCCCGCAGCATTCGCACGACGGGCAGAAACTCCTCACCGAACCAGCGGCGGGCGACGGTGTCTCGGCCGAGGAACTCACCCTTTTCCTGCATGAGCCGAAAACCCCACGCCTCCACACACTCACTGAGTTCGGCGTACTCCCACGGGTCGGTGACCTGGACGGCTTCGCGTTGTGAACCCTGCAGCGGAACGCGGGTGAGGAAGAGTCGACGATGATCCTTGATGAGCAGATCAGCGCGCTGAGTGATGCCTTCCGGCGAGATACGCGTGATGATCTCGGTAACGTACGCGTCGATTGTCTTCTGGTGCATCGCACACGCAATGGACACTCGGTGGTGCCCGTCGATCACGAAATGCATGGAGCCGACGCGATACAACTGAACAGGTGGTACCGATTCGCCGCGTCGTTGCGCCACCGCAAGTCGCTCCCAACGAGCGCGCGAGTGAGTGGACGTCGGACGGAAGTACCTGTCGAAATCACCTGTGCGGTCGACACTTCCGACTATTGATTCGATGGTGACGACCTGCAGCCCCAGAGACTTCTCGCCGACCTTGCCCAGAGCTGCGACAACCTCGTCGAACGGCAGGATCGCGTTGACGTCGTCGGGTTCGCGTCGTAGCCAACTGACCAGACGGGCAACGTCGGCACGTCGACGCTGACGAGCGAAGTCGTTTTCCGCGTCGGCTGTGGGAAATCCGGTGTCACGAGCCATGTCGGCGCCTCACGATCGTCGGCGGAGTACCTGGGGAAATCTCCATCAGCGTGAAGCCGACGGTATTGAGCACGATAGTCCGGCCTACCTCCAGATCGAGAGGGGTTCGCCCGTGCGGGTGGATGTGTCCGTGGACCATCACCGTCGGATCGAGGTTGTGAATCAAAGGCGTGAAGCATTCGAACCCTCGATGTGGCCGATCCTCGGCGTCGCCGACACCGCGGGCGGGACTGTGGGTGAGCAGCACATCCACGCCCGCCCGGCCGCCGGGAAGCCGCGATTGCCAGGCGTTTCGCCAGGCGAGCGAGCGAGCGCGTCGGCTCTGCTGGCGCTCGGACCACTGATTGGGACCCGTGTTGTATCGGATGGAACCACCGAGGCCCGCGATCCGCAGACCGGCGACGGTCACGATGCGTCCGTCGGCGTTGACTGCGCCGGTAGGCCCTGGCCACTGCGCAGGCATCCCGGCCCGCGTCCAACCCGATCTCTTGTTCGAATATCCGGACAGATCGGCGTCGTGGTTTCCGGGAACGAACACGCAAGGCGCATTCAGTTGGTCAGACAGGTACTCCAGATACGCAAACGGCAGATCGCCCGCGCCCAGGATCACGTCGACTCCGAGTGAACGAACCTGACTGCTCCACAGGAATTCGACGGTCTCGTCGCTGACAGCGAGAACGGAGACCATTTCGACGACGCTACCGCCACCGCGAGGTATCTGCGCTGCGAACCTCGCGGGCACGGTGTTTAGATGGACGAGTGTCAGACAGCGTCGTATCTTCCGTCCGGGCCCATCTCGTCAGCAGCATCGAGGGGCCGGACCCCACCGCGGCCTCAGTGACGTTCCTCGGTGTCGAACCGCTGGACGTGCTGCGTTTCGAATCACCCGACGGCCTGGTCCGCTACGTCACACTGGGGTGCTCGCGTCATCCGATGGGCGACCCCAACGAACTGGTCGCAGACCCCACGCGCGGACCCCGCGCCGAGTTGGTACTCACGCTGCGCGGTGGCACCGGTGTGGCGTCAGGTGTGGCCAGGACGCTCGCGGTGCTGGCCGCGGCGCCGTCCGTCGAAGGCGTCGTGCTGCTCGAGGACGCACTGTTGGACCTGGGCGAGCCGCTGTGGAAGGACACTGCGTTCACGGCGGTGCTTCTCGGTGACAGCGGGATCGAAGACCTGACGCTGCCGGAGCCGTTCGACCCGGTGCGCTTCCTTGGTGTGGTCCCCCTGACCGGTACCGAAGCCGCCTGGGTGCGTCTGCGCGGCGCGGAGGCACTGAGGGAAGCATGGACCGAGGCGGGGATCGACATCCGCGATCCGCACCGTTCCGCTGCCTCGCTCTAGCTGCGCTGGCGCTTTGTCCGTCAGATCATTCGGCGTGCACGAGGATGTCCGCCAAGTTCTCGAGACTTACCCGAACCGTCCGTGAAAATGCTTTCGTGACGATCGGGTCGGCCATCTTGCCGAATACTCCTCCCAGGCCGCTTTCGCTGTCGAG
>NZ_LVCT01000190.1:0-4122 GCF_001647205.1 Rhodococcus sp. EPR-134 | reverse complement strand
TCTCGGTGGGTCGTACTCGGTGAATTCGGATGTCCACTCGAGACGCTTGCCCAGGATTCGCGAGACACCGTGCCAGCGGCTTCCCACGCCCATCGGGCCGTCGGTGATCTGTTTGCACTCGACCATCGAATTCTCCCAGTTGGGCCAGTTCTCGGCGACGGCGATGTACTCCCAGACGTCCTTGGGTGGCAACGCGATCTCCACGGATTGCTCGACTGTAGGCATGGTTGCTCCTCCACTTCTCCTTGGATCTGAATTTGCTTGTCGCAAAATGGATTTCGGGAACGGAATGAAAATGCGTACCCATATCCATTGTCCGCCTGCGACGGTGGCAAGTACAGGGAGTCAGCGTGCGAGGTTCACAGCCAGTTGTTGCGACGGAAGAGAAAGAACAAGCCGACACACACCGAAGCGATGAGGAACAGGATGGACTGATAGCCGTACTTGTAACCGAGTTCCGGCATGTTCTCGAAGTTCATCCCGTAGATACCGGCAACGCCGGTCGGCACGGCGGCGATAGCGACCCACGCGGAGATCTTGCGCATGTCGGTGTTTTGCTGCACCGCGATCTTCGCGAGTGCGGCGTCGACCAGCGAACTCAACACCTCGTCGTATTCCGAGATACGTTCGGCCACGATCGTGTGGTGATCTCGTACGTCACGGAAGTATCGCCGGATCTCCTTCGGGACGAGGCCGCCCGCGGGCTGGGTCAGCTGGAGCAGTGGCAATCCGAGTGGAGTGACCGAGCGTCGTAGTTCGACGATTTCACGTTTGAGCAGGTAGATGTGCTCGACGGCAACGGTGTTCCGCGGGTTGAACACCAACTCTTCCATGCTGTCGACGTCCTGTTCGACGAGTTGGATGACGGAGAGATAGCTGTCGACGACGTGGTCGGTGATCGCGTGCAACACCGCGAACGGGCCCATGGTGAGGCGCTCGGGGTTCTCCTCGAGTGACTTGCGCACGCTTGCCAGTTCGGAGTGATCCCCGTGCCGGACGGTCACTACGAAGTCGGGGCCGACGAACACCATGATCTCGCCGGTTTCGACGATCTCGCTCGCCGTCGCGACGGACTCGTGCGGTACGTAGACGACCGTGCGCAGCACCAGGAACATGACGTCGTCGTAGCGTTCGAGTTTCGGGCGCTCGTGTGCATGGACGGCATCCTCGACCATCAGCTCGTGGAGTCCGAAAGTTGCTGCGACATCTTGCATCTGACCTTCGTCGGGAGCGTGCATGCCCACCCAGACGAACGCGTTGTCGCGACTACGAACCTCGGCCAACGCAGCGCGGTGCGTGTACTTGCCCGGCAACCGCACGCCGTCCACGTAGACCGCGCAGTCGACGATCGCGCGGGCTGCCGGAACGGGGATCTTGGGCGCATCGGCTTGCGTCGATTTGCCGTTCGACCAATTCGGCAGTGACGGCATGGTTGGCACGCTCGCTCCTTCTCGGTCTGTAATGCAGTGGAACGGCAGGGGAACGGCACTACAGCGACACCTGATCGAATTGCGCTGCCGCTGCGGCGTAATCGTACGTCAGCTTCCGGCTCGCCCACCGGAGCGCGATGAAGTTGCCGATTGCTGACACACTGGAACAGTGCGAATAGATCTTCACACCCACTCCAACGCATCGGACGGCACCGACACCCCGGCTGCCCTCATGCGCGCCGCAGCCGACGCCGGACTCGACGTCGTCGCCATCACCGATCACGACACGACTTCGGGCTGGGCCGAGGCGGCGCAGGCCTTGCCGGCCGGCGTCAGCCTGGTTCGTGGGATGGAGATGTCGTGCGAAGGTCGAGGTGAGCGTGGTTGGCCGGTCGCTGTACATCTGCTTGCGTACCTGTTCGATCCGACGCACCCCGAATTCGCAAAAGAACGTGAGCGACTGCGCGCCGAACGCGTCGAACGTATCCGGGTGATGACGACCATGATGGCGCGTGACGGTCTGCCCGTCGATCCCGATCAGATCTTGGCTGACGCCGGTCCGTCCGTCGGACGCCCGCACGTCGCAGCGGCCCTGATGCGAGCGGGAGTGGTGTCGAGCATCAGTGAGGCTTTCTCCGACCTGTTGTCCAGTCGAGGACGATACGACGTTCCCAAGTACGACACTCCGCTCGAGTACGCCGTCGAACTGGTGGCAGCCGCCGGGGGAGTGACCGTCCTGGCGCATGGACGGGCCCGTTCGCGCGGCGGATTGCTTGCGCTCGACCACATCCGTGATCTGGCCGATCTGGGTCTCGGGGGTCTCGAAGTCGATCACCCGGACCATCGCAGCGACGATCGTGACGTCCTGCGCCGCCTGGCTGTCGACCTCGGTTTGGCAGTCACCGGATCCTCTGACTACCACGGCGAGAACAAGACGATCGGACTCGGCGACGAGCTCACGGACGAAGCCGAGTTCGACAAACTCGTCTCGGCTGCCACCGGCGTGGAGGTACTGGGGCGCTGATGCTCGACACCACGCTCTACCTCACCGTGTTCATCACGCTGTTCGTGATCATGGACCCGCCCGGAGTCATCCCGGTGTTCTTGTCACTCGTCGGACGTAAAAGTCGTGAAGATCGCAATCGAGCGGCATGGCAGGCCCCCGCCGTCTCCCTGGCGGTCATCTCGGTCTTTGCCATCGGCGGTCAGGCGATCCTCAACTACCTCCACATCGGCATTCCGGCGTTGCAGGGCGCCGGCGGATTGCTGCTGCTTCTCATCGCACTCGAACTGCTGACCGGCAAGGCCTCCAACCGTCCGCAGGGAGCCGACGACGTCAACGTCGCACTCGTTCCTCTGGGAACGCCGATGATGGCCGGTCCCGGTGCGATAGCGGCCGTCATCGTCTTTGTCGCCCAGGCCGACGGTGAAGCGGCGTCGTATCTGGCCATCGCGTCGGCGATTCTGTCCATCCACCTCGTGCTGTTCGTGGTCCTGCGCTTCTCGACCGCACTGATCCGGATACTGGGCGAGGGTGGCATCAGTCTGCTGGCACGCATCGCCGGTCTTCCGCTCGCCGCCATCGCGGTTCAACTCATTGCGGAATCAGTCCGCGGATTCGTCGCGGGAGCGTAAGAGATGACATACGACGACAGGTACGACCGGAACGACAGGTACGAGGACGACTACCAGTACCAGGAATATCAGGACTATCAGTACGAAGACGATTACGACTATCCCGCCGACAAACGACAATGGCTGCTGGTCCGCGCTCTACGCGCCCTGAGTGGCACCGTGGCGGCCGGAATCGTGGTCTTGACACTCGTGATCATCGGTTCGGCATATCTGGGCGGCAACCGCGGATTCCCGGGTCCGGGAACAACGTCGATCACCGCGCACATTGCGGCCTCGGTGGTTGCTCTCGCCGCGCAGATCTGGTGCGACCGCAGGCGGGGTATCGCGGCGGTTGCCGGATCGGCGGTCGTGCTCGTGGTGGCAGGGCTGTTGTTGGTGACGCAGTGGTGGGGATGACTGGGTGGGGATGACACGGTGGGGATGACTGGGTGGGGATGACACGGTGGGGATGACGGCTCGGGTTCGAGTGTGGTGAGGAATCCGACCGCTTGGAGGATTTGATTGTGATCCGACTCTGGTGGCAAACTGGAGTTACTTCGAGGCGGCGCCACAGCCCGGCCCCGAAGTGCAGGTTTCGTCAGAATTTCTCCCGAAACCTAGATTGCATGGATACGCCAGGGCTCACCCGCCCCACACCATGACGCTTCGGATGTATTGCGGCCCACTTTCTCGCGCACGCCGAATGCTCTTCTTCTCAGTAGTCGTTCGCGGAAGAAATGATCTCTGACCGTTGTGAACGTAGTTTCGCAGCGGTCCGAAGGATTACTTCCCAGTAACCCAGCCCCGCTTGAGGCTGGACTAATCAGGAGTGTCATCGTGTCCCTCGTGACTGAAGCCATCAACGTACCCAAGGTCGAGTTGACCGACGAAGAAATCTTTGCCGCTCACGTCGGTGGCAAGCTCTCGGTCGAGACCACAGCACCGCTCGATACGCAGCGGGCCCTCTCGATCGCCTACACGCCGGGTGTTGCTCAGGTGAGCCGCGCCATCGCTGCAGACGAAACCCTCGCCGATCGATACACGTGGACCAACCGACTCGTCGTCGTGGTCAGCGACG
>NZ_LVCT01000189.1:0-13038 GCF_001647205.1 Rhodococcus sp. EPR-134 | reverse complement strand
GAACTCCATTCCGCTGGTTCTCGACACCAAGGACCCCGACGAGATCGTCGAGACACTCATCCGACTGCGTCCGAGCTTCGGCGCGGTCAACCTCGAGGACATCTCGGCGCCGCGTTGCTTCGAGATCGAGAAGCGCGTCATCGAAGCTCTCGACTGCCCCGTCATGCACGACGATCAGCACGGAACCGCCATCGTGGTCCTCGCGGCACTCAAGGGCGCCGTGAAGGTCCAGAGCCGCGACATCACCACACTCAAGGTCGTCATCTCCGGCGCCGGCGCTGCGGGTGTTGCCTGCGCGAACATCCTGCTCGCCGCCGGAATCAGCGACGTCATCGTGCTGGACTCGAAGGGCATCATCTCGGGTGAGCGCAGCGACCTCAACGACGTGAAGGCAGAACTCGCGGCCCGCACCAATCCCCGTGACCTGCATGGTGGTGCCATCGAGGCTCTCGAAGGTGCCGATGTGTTCCTCGGTGTCTCGGCGGGCAAGATCCCCGAGGAGCTCATCGCTTCGATGGCTCCCGAGTCGATCGTGTTCGCACTCTCCAACCCGGACCCGGAGATTCACCCCGAAACCGCGTCGAAGTACGCGGCGATCGTGGCGACGGGCCGTAGTGATTTCCCGAACCAGATCAACAACGTTCTTGCCTTCCCCGGTGTCTTCAAGGGCGCGCTCGACGCCGGCGCCCGTCGCATCACCGAAGGTATGAAGCTCGCTGCCGCCGAGGCAATCCTGACGGTGGTCGGCGACGAGTTGGCGGCGGACAAAATCGTCCCCAGCCCACTCGACCCTCGCGTGGCACCCGCAGTAGCGGAAGCCGTCGCGGCCGCAGCGCATGCTGAGGGCGTGACCAGCTAAGAGGGACTACGAAAGCCCCGATCGGAACCCGCACACAAGGTTCCGATCGGGGCTTTTTCGTGTGTACCGAGAGCTACAGACGAGTGAGGTCGGGTGTTCGGCGTAGCCTGCCGGTCCCGGGAACCGATGCCCAGACCACCAGCGCCAGTAAGCCGTCCACGACGAGAGCCACAACCGCGACCAGGATTGCGCCGACGACCACTCGGTCGTACTTGTAGAGCGCGAGACCGTCGAAGATGTACCGGCCGAGGCCGCCGAGGTTGACGTAGGCGGCGACCGTTGCCGTGGCAATCACCTGCAGTGTCGCGTTACGCAGTCCGCCGAGAATCAATGGCAGCGCATTGGGTATCTCGACGCGGAAGATCACTTGGAGTTCGGTCATACCCATCGCCCGTGCGGCCTCGACGACGCCGCGGTCGACGCTGGCGATTCCGGCGTACGTGCCGGCGAGTAGTGGGGGAATACCAAGAATGACGAGGGCGAGAATCGGCGGCATCACTCCCAGACCCATGAGAAGAACGAGGAAGGTCAGCAGGCCGAGAGTAGGCAGTGATCGCAGTGCGTTGACCAGACTGACGACCACGATCTCACCGCGACGCAGATGGCCGATGAGTAATCCGATGGGCACCGCGATCACAGCCGAAAGTGCCACGGCCAGAACGCTGTACCAGAGGTGCTGGAGGACGCGGGTGCCGATTCCGGTGTCGCCGCTCCAATTTCCGGGATCGACGATGAAGTCCCAGGCCCCGGTGAAGATGCTCATACGGGTTCCCCCTCGGCTGACAGGACGGCGGGAACCTTCGACGAGGTCGACGTTCTGGTCCACGGGGTCAGGAATCGGCCGATCAGATACAGGATCAGATCGAGCGCCAGTGCCAGCACGACGATCGCGATGATGCCCGCAACGATCTGGTCGGGATAGTCGCGGTCGTAGCCTTGTTTGAACAGGACTCCAAGCCCGCCGATTCCGATCAGAGATCCGACTGACACCAGCGAAATATTGGTAACGGCAATAACTCTGATGTTCGCGATCATCACCGGCAGCGCCAATGGCAACTCGACCGTCAGAGCGCGTCGTAGTGGTGTGAAACCGACGGCGGTGGAGGCGTCGATGACGTTGTCCGGCACCGAGTCGAGTGCTTCGGGTACTGCCCGGATGAGCAGTGCCGTCGCATACACGCTGAGTGCGATCACGACGTTGAGAGGATCAAGGGTCTTGAGTCCGAACAACTGGGGGATGGTGACGAACAGCGCGAGCGACGGAATCGTGAACGCAATGCTCGCCAGGGTCAACGTGATTCGGCGCAGCCATCTGACGTTGCGGATCGCTGTTCCGACCGGAACGGCAATCAGGAGACCGATCAGCAAAGGAAGCAGTGCCAGATACAGATGGGTCTTCGAGTAATCCACGACCGTCGAGAAATTGTCGATGAGCCAGCGCATGCCGCTACGACCCGAATCCCTCGGTGAAGGCGACTCGGTTGCGTTCCTCGTCCTCGCGTCGACGCTGATCTGCCAATTTCGCAACGACTTCGGAACCGAGGATCCCGCCGATGACCGCGCCCTCGCCGTCGACGGCAACACCGATACCGGAAGGCGACGAGATTGCCGCATCGAGTGCTTGGCGGAGATCGCCGCCGGGGGAGAACAGCGAACCACCGGCAGACGTCGACTGAGCAAGGGTTCGTCCCGAGCGCAGGCCTTCGACGCCGGTCACGTCGATCCATCCCTGCGGGGTTCCGTTGTCCGTGACCACGAGAACCCATTCGCCCAATTCGAGACGTAGAGCCTTCAATTCGTTCTCGACGGCCGTGCGTATGGGGTGCAACGGAACCTCGTCGGCAGCGCGGAACGACAATCCCCGATAGCCGCGATCGCGTCCGACGAATCCGGCGACAAAATCCGTTGCCGGAGCGGCCAACACGTCGCGAGGTGCCGCCACCTGCTGAAGCCGCCCGCCGGGACCGCAGACGGCAATGTGATCACCGAGTTTGACTGCCTCGTCGATGTCGTGGGTGACAAAGACGATCGTCTTCTTCAGTTCGCTTTGAAGACGGAGCATTTCGGTCTGCAGATCCTCACGCACCACCGGGTCGACGGCGCTGAAGGGCTCGTCCATCAACAGGATCGGCGGATCGGCAGCCAATGCTCGCGCAACTCCCACACGTTGTTGCTGCCCACCCGAGAGTTGCCCGGGATAGCGGGTGGCAAGGGAGATGTCCAGACCGACTCGTTCGAGTACCCCCAACGCGGCTTTGCGCGCTGCGCGGCGGGACTCACCGCGCAGTACCGGAACTGTTGCGACGTTGTCGATCACGGTGCGATGCGGAAGCAAGCCGGCGTTCTGGATGACGTACCCGATGCCGAGACGCAGCTTCACCGCGTCGGTCTGGGCGATGTCACGACCGTCGACGAAGATCTTGCCCGACGTCGGTGTGATCATCCGGTTGATCATGCGCATCGACGTCGTCTTGCCGCACCCGGACGGCCCCACGAACACCGTGAACGACTCGGCCTCGATGGTGAGATCGAGACGGTCGACGGCGGTGGTGCCGTCCGGATACTGCTTGGTGACGCCCTCGAAGGTGATCACGTGACTACGAGACCGGCTTGTCGAGGCCCTGCGCCGTCACCCACGCCTTGGCCGCCGCTGCCGGCTCCGTCTTGGTGTCGCCGGACACCTGGACGTTGAGTGCCAACAACTCTTCGGTGGTGAGCTTGGCGGACACCGCATCGAGGACTGTCTTCAACTTGTCGGAAGACTTCGACGCGCGCAGCACCGGCACCACGTTCTGAGCCGGGAAATTGTTCTTCGGGTCTTCGAGAACCACGAAGTTGTTCTCCGGGATGGAGGCCGACGTCGTGAAGATGTTTGCCGCGGTGATGTCACCGGAGGAGAGAGCCTTCACGGTTGCCGGTCCACCGCCGTCGGCGATCGGAACGAAGTTGGCTGCCGAGATGTCGAGGCCGTAATTGGACTTCAAACCGGGCAATCCGGCTGGACGTTCCTGGAACTCGGCCGGAGCACCGAACTTGACCTCGGCGGAATGCGGAGCCAGATCGGCGATCGTCTTCAGGTTCCACTTGTCAGCGGTTTCCTTCGTGACAACGACGGCGTCCTTGTCCTCGGCGGATGCAGGCGTCGCAATTGCCAATTCCGACCCGAGAGCTGCGGGAAGAGCAGCGAGGACGTCAGCGGAGCTGGTGGCCGTGCTGTCGGGATCCAAGTACTGCAGGAGGTTTCCCGTGTAATCCGGAATGACACTGATGGACCCGTCCTTGAGTGCCGGAATGTACGCCTCGCGGCTGCCGACGTTGAACGACGTGGACACATCGAACCCGTTGACACGCAGTGCTTCGGCGTAGATGTTGGCGATCGTCTCGGATTCGGTGAAGTTGGCGGAGCCGACAACGATCGCGTTGGGATCGCTGTTGGAGTCACCGTCGCTGCTACCGCACGCTGTCAGTGCAGTCAGAGAGACAACGGTTGCCGCGGCTACGAGCCAACGGTTGGAACGAAATCGTGAGGTGCGCATGAGCGTCCTTCCGGTTTTTCGGGCGTCCCGTGTTTCGGGCGTCGGAAACCATTCCCTTGTGGCGAAGCCACCCGAGTGACTTCGACGGCGCCGCCACCGAGTGGCTGCGTCAGGACTGGTTACCGCGCATCGCCCGACAAGTGTAACGATAGGTACCGACATGGCACGGTTTTCGATCCATGGGATTGGATGTGAGGATTTCGGTGAAGAGCAGACGCACGAAGTATTCGACTGTTGTTGCAGCACTGATGGTCCTGCCGATTCTCAGCGGATGCGCAAACGGTGATTCGGTGGTAGAGGGTGCCGAAGCGGAGTCTCGTGACCAGATCGTGGTGGCTGCTGACGCATCGGTGGAGAGTTCGGTGTTGGCCGAGGTGTATTCGACGGTGCTCTCCTCCTCCGGCCTGTCGGCTCGCGTCGAATCGGTGGGTGGTGGCCGAAACCAATCACTCGAGGCTCTGGACGCAGCGCGAGTCACTTTGGTGCCCGAGTTCACCGGCGCGCTGCTCGATCACTACGACCCGTCATCCCCGGCCCGCAAGGCCGACGACGTCTTCGAAGCCTTGAGTCGCTCTCTGCCGGAGGGTCTTTCGGTCTCCGACTATGCGATGGCCGAAGATCGTGCGGTCCTCGCACTCGACACCGGATACGCACAGTCGTTGGGAGCGAAGACGATAGAAGCCTTTGCTCCTTCGTGTGCCGCGGCGAGGCCGCTCGTCTCCGCGAGATTCGTCGAGGACGGGGCAGTGGAACAGTTGGCCGAGGGCGCCGAGTGTGTCTTCGCCGGTGTCGATCAGGCAACGCCGGCAGACGTACCCGGTGCACAAGTATTCGGAACCACGACGCTGTCGGCGTTGGCACAATCCGATGCCGTCACAGTGCTCGCTGATTCGAATCACGTTCTGGCTGCGCAGAATGTCGTTCCGCTCTTTCGAGCGGGCGCACTGGGAGATTCGGCTGTCAAGGCGCTCAGCGTCGTTGCCGGTGAACTGTCCACCACCGATCTCGCCGCAATGATCGAGCAGGTGCGGACCGGCAAGGCGTCAGCCTCGGAAGTCGCCCGCACCTGGTGGGACACCCGTCAGTGACATGGACGGGTGTCCCAGCCGTCAGTGACTGTTCGAGCCCACTGCTGAACTCGAATCATCCTTGGCACGAATCAGTTTCGATGCGATGAACTGGCCGAGGTCGGAAACGGCGTCTGCTGCTTCCTTCACCAGTGACGCCTGTGCGTGAGCCACGTGCCACAGTCGCGCGTACTCCACCAGGGACACGTCGACGCCGGCAGCGGAGAGCTTGTCGGTGAACGTCATGATCTGCGGGTAGAGGACTTCCTCGGAACCGACGTGAATCCTGGTGGGTGGCAACCCGTCGAGCTTGCCATGCATCGGTGCGTAGCCGGGATCAGTACGGTCGCCTCCGGCAAGGTAGGCGTCGGCGGCGTCGAAGGACCACGCTGTGTTGACCACCAGGTCGGCCTTTTTGGTAGCACTCCGATCGCCGGGATCGACCCACGGTGAGATCAGGGCAAGCGCGCCGGGGGTCACGCCGTGACGCTCGATCAGACGGATAGCGGTCGCCGCGGCCAGGCCGCCACCGGCCGAATCGCCGGCGATGGCAACGCGGTCTTCCGAATAGTCGAACTCGGTGACCAACTGCATGAAGGCTGAGACCGCGTCGTCGAGAGCGGCGGGATACGGATTCTCCGGCGCGAGACGGTAGTCCAAGGTGAAGACCGCACTGGACGACTCACGGGCGAGATGAGCTGCGAGAGAACGGTGTGTGGACAGCGAACCCAGCGTGTACGCCCCGCCATGCAGGTAGAGAACTGCGGTGGGGCGCTCGGTTGCGCCGACGGTGATCTTCTCTGCCGGTCGGCAAGCCAGCTCCAGCGGGCGCACGACGGCGCCCGCTGGAACCTGCTGTAGCGGTGCCCCGGCCTCGAGCAACAGACGTTGAATCCGATACGGCAGCCGCGAGTTGAAAGCCAGACGGAAGTACGGCTTCAACAAGAATGCGACCACGGGCAGCGGAAGGGTGAACGTGCTCACCGGCAGGGCTCCTGACTCTTTGTGCGAACTGCGCTGTGAAACGAACTCAGCTGGACTTGGGCATCATTCGGCCGGCGACGATCGCGACGATGCGCTGGTAGCCCGATCCTACGAGGCGAACCCAGGCGTCGAGTGCGATTGCGTCCATCCCGATGAGAACTCGCGGCTTGCTCTTCAGAACACCGTTGACGATCGTCTTGGCGGCGTCTTCCGGTGTGGTGCGCGCGAGCTTGCGGTCGAAGAACTCGGAGAAGACCGCAAGATCTTCACCCGGGCCTGCGGTGGCGTTGCGTGCGATGGCGGTCTTGATTCCGCCCGGGTGCACACAGGTCACCTTCACCGGGTGCTTGGCGATCAGCATTTCCTGGCGAAGCGACTCGGTGAAACCGCGAACGGCGAACTTGGCCGAGTTGTATGCGCTCTGACCCGGCATCGACAGCAGACCGAAGAGGCTCGACACGTTTACGATGTGCCCGTCGCCGGATGCGATGACGTGGGGGAGGAATGCCTTGGTGCCGTTGACAACTCCCCAGAAGTCGACGTCCATGACACGTTCGAAGTCCTTGAATTCGGACTTCTCGAAAGTGCCGTGGTAGGCGATTCCGGCGTTGTTGTAGATCTGGTTGACCTTGCCGAAATGGGCGACAACCGCGTCGGCGTACTCGAGAACCGCTTCGCGCTGGGTGACGTCGAGATGGTCCGACTTCACCTCGGCGCCGATGGCTTCCACCAGACGCGTTGTCTCGGCGAGCCCGATGGTGTCCACGTCGGAGATTGCCAACTTGGCGCCCTGGCCGGCCAGGTTCAGTGCTAGTGCGCGACCGATGCCCGATCCCGCTCCGGTGATGACTACGACCTTGCCTGCAAAATCACTCATTGTGCTACTGCCTTCTCGTCGTCGAGGTCGATCTGTGAAGTGGTCGCGGTGCCGACGGCGCCGAGATCCGAGGTGGCGACGCTGCGGTATGCCGCGAGGTCGAAATGCTTGGTGGCGTTGCGGAACTGGAAGGTGAAGCCAGGCCACAGGGTGGTGTTGTTTCCGTGCTTGTCCATGTACCAGCTGGCGCAACCGCCGTTGTTCCACACGCTCTTGGACATAGCTGCCTGCAGGTCCTTGTTGTACTTGTCCTGCTTGTCCTTGCGCACCTCGATGGTGCCGATGTCGTACTTGTCGATGGTGGTGATCGCGTCGACCAGGTAGTTGATCTGCGACTCGATCATGAAGACCATCGACGAATGTCCGAGGCCGGTGTTGGGTCCGACGAGGAAGAACATGTTGGGGAAGTTGGCAACTGCCGCGCCCTTGTATCCCTGCATGCCGGTCTCTTCGAAGACCTCGGCGAGCGAGCGTCCGTCCTTGCCGAAGATTCCCGCGAAGGTGGGGGAGTCGGTGACGTGGAATCCGGTCGCCACGACGATGGCATCGATCTCACGGGTGGTGCCGGTCTTCGAGACGATCCCGTTGGCGGTGACCTCCTCGATGCCTTCGGTCACCAGGTCGACATTGTCCTGGGCGAGGGTGGGGAAGTAGTTGTTCGAGATCAGCATGCGCTTGCAGCCGATCTGGAAGTTGGGCATGACCTTCTTGCGAAGATCCTTGTCCTTGATCTGGGCCTTCAGGTGACGCTCGGCGGCGAACTGCAACGGCTTCATGGAGACCGGCGCCTTGGCCAGGCCGACGACCTGCGTCTCTCGCATCCAGTAGATACCGGTGCGGCACAACTTCTGGAAGCCGGGGAGGTACTTGAACGCGAGGTGCTCGATCTTGGTGTACTCGCGGTCTGCGCGGGGCAGGATCCACGGCGCCGTGCGCTGGTACACGTCGAGATGCGAGACCTTCTTGCCGATGGCCGGCACGATCTGGATGGCCGAGGCGCCGGTTCCGATGACGGCCACACGCTTGCCGGTCAGATCGGCGTCGTGGTTCCAACGCGAGGAGTGGAAGATCTCGCCCTTGAAGCCGTCGATGCCCTTGATGTCCGGAAGTGAAGGCTCACACAATGCGCCGACGGCCGAGACGACGATCTTTGCGACGAATTCGCCCTTGTTGGTGCTGACGTGCCACCGAGCAGACGCCTCGTCCCAGCGTGCGGAGAGAACGTCGCAGTCGAAGATGTGCTTGTCGAGCACCTTGTGGCGGTTGGCCACCGACTGGATGTACTTGTATATCTCGGGCTGAGTGGAGAAGGAGCGCGTCCACTCCGGATTGAGTGCAAAAGAGTACGAGTACAAATGCGACGGCACGTCACACGCGGCGCCCGGGTAGCTGTTGTCACGCCAGGTCCCGCCGACGTCGTTGCCGCGCTCGAGAACGACGTAGTCGGTGATGCCGGCCTGTGCCAGTTTGATCGCCGCACCGAGACCGGCGAAACCACTGCCGATGATCAGTGTGCCGACGTGGCGAGTATCCGCGGCAGGTGCTGAGGTATCTGTAACTGGAAGACTCATGTAGGGAACGATATGCCTTTATTGAGTCACGGTCAATAGCTTATTGACGAATATTCAGTAGTCTATTGGGCATGGACGCAGTAAAGCGAACGCGGCTCGACCCTGCGCAACGCCGAGCGCAACTCATCGACCTCGGGGCGCGGATGCTGGCCGAACGGCCGCTCGAACAGATTTCCGTCGAGGACATCGCCGATCAGGCTGGTGTCTCGCGGGGGCTTCTGTTCCACTACTTCGCGTCGAAAAGCGAGTTCCATCTGGCGATCGTCCGACACAGCAGTGAACAGATGCTCCAGCGCACCGAGCCGAGCGAGTCGGACGATCCGATGCTCACCCTCCGCTCGGTGCTGGCGTCGTACGTCGACTACGTGACCGAGAACCGCAATACCTACGTCTCGCTGCTCCGGGGGACCGCCAGCGGGGATCCGCAGATGCGTGAGGTGTTCGAGCAGACTCGCGACATCATGGCCAAGAGAACCCTCGATCAGCTCCCGAAGATCGGCCTGACTCGAACACCTCAGGTGGAGTTGGCCGTTCGCGGTTGGATCGCGTTCGTCGAGGAAGCCACCATCAGTTGGCTCCGAGCGCCCGCCATCACCCGCGAGGAACTGATCGACCTGACGGTTCAGTCGTTGCCCGCGTTGGCACTGGCGGCCGTCGGCTTCGATGCCGGGCCGGATCTGGGTCTGCTGCAATCGAATTGACGTGAACGCAGAAAGGCCGGGCCCCACACTCCTTGCGGAATGTGGGGCCCGGCCCTTGTCAAATTACTGAGATCAGTTGGTCGGCAGGAACGCCTCGTCCAAGATCTCCTGCTGCTCCACCGCGTGGACCTTGCTCGATCCCGAAGAGGGAGCGGACATCGGACGACGCGAGATGCGCTTGATACCGGTCAAGGTCTCCGGCAGAAGGTCCGGCAGAGCCAGCCCGAGGAACGGCCACGCACCCTGGTTTGCGGGCTCTTCCTGGACCCAACGGAACTGATCCGCATTCGGGTAACGGTCCAGGGTCTCCTTGAGGCGACGCTTCGGCACGGGGTAGAGCTGCTCCATGCGCACGATGGCGATGTCGTCACGCTCGTCCTTGTGCTTCTTCGCCAGGAGTTCCCAGTACAGCTTGCCGCTGACCAGCAGAACCCGCTTGACCGATTCGCGTGCGCTTTCGCCGCTCTCGTATGACGGCTCCTCGAAGACCGAACGGAACTTGCCCGTCGTGAAGTCCTCGACGTTGCTGACGGCAGCCTTGTTACGCAGCATCGACTTGGGCGTGAAAACCACCAGCGGACGGCGGATGCCGTCGAGGTGATGGCGACGCAGCAGGTGGAAGTAGCTGGCCGGAGTCGACGGAACCGCAACGGTCATCGAGCCTTCTGCACACAGCTGAAGGAAACGCTCGATGCGACCGGAGGTGTGGTCCGGACCCTGACCCTCGTGACCGTGCGGCAGGAGCAGCACGACGTCGGAGAGCTGACCCCACTTGGCCTCACCCGAAGAGATGAACTCGTCGATGATGGTCTGCGCGCCGTTGACGAAGTCACCGAACTGCGCTTCCCACAGGACCAGAGCGTCGGGGTTACCGACCGAGTAGCCGTACTCGAAGCCCAGACCTGCGTACTCGGTGAGTGCGGAGTCGTAGACCATGAACTTGCCGCCGTTTTCGGCGTCGGCAGCGATCTTGGCGATCGGGCTGTACTCGTTGCCGGTCTTGCGGTCGATGAGGACCGAGTGACGCTGCGTGAACGTTCCTCGCTTGGAGTCCTGACCCGCGAGGCGGATCAAGGCACCCTGCTCGGCCAACGAGCCGAACGCAAGCAATTCTGCGAACGCCCAGTCGACATGTCCCTCACGGGCCATCTCGCGGCGCTTCTCGGCAACCGGCTTGACGCGCGGGTGAACGGTGAAGCCGTCGGGGACGTTGACGAACGCATCACCGATGCGCTCGAGGACCTCGGGAGCGACAGCCGTGGTCAGGCGAGCCGGGGGAGTCTGGTCGAGTTCGACGGACTCGGACGGTTCGGGCTGGAACTTCTCGAGTTCACGGACCTCGTTGAAGACCCGTTCGAGCTGGCCCTGGTAGTCGCGAAGTGCGTCTTCGGCTTCCTTGAGCGAGATGTCACCGCGGCCGATGAGGGACTCGGTGTAGCTCTTACGAACGCTGCGCTTGGTGTCGATGACGTCGTACATGGCCGGCTGGGTCATCGACGGGTCGTCGCCCTCGTTGTGACCGCGACGGCGGTAGCAGATGAGGTCGATGACAACGTCCTTGCCGAACTTCTCACGGAAGTCGACGGCCAGCTGAGCAACCCAGACGCAAGCCTCGGGGTCGTCGCCGTTGACGTGGAAGACCGGTGCGGCGATCATCTTCGCGACGTCGGTGCAGTACTCGGACGAGCGTGAATGTTCCGGAGCGGTGGTGAAGCCGACCTGGTTGTTCACGACGATGTGCACGGTGCCACCGGTGCGGTAACCGCGAAGCAGCGAGAGGTTGAGCGTCTCGGCGACAACGCCCTGACCGGCGAATGCAGCGTCACCGTGCAGCATGAGCGGCAGGACGGTGAAGCCTTCTTCACCCTTGTCGAGGATGTCCTGCTTGGCGCGGACCAGGCCTTCGAGAACCGGGTCGACGGCCTCGAGGTGCGACGGGTTTGCGGTCAAGGAGACAGCGATGTCGTTGTCACCGAACATCTGGATGTACGTTCCGCTGGCACCCAAGTGGTACTTCACGTCGCCGGAGCCGTGAGCGGCTGCCGGGTTCATGTTGCCCTCGAACTCCGTGAAGATCTTGGAGTACGGCTTGCCGACGATGTTGGCAAGCACGTTGAGACGGCCACGGTGCGGCATGCCGATGACGACCTCGTCGAGCTGGTGCTCGGCGGCCTGGTCGATCACGGCGTCCATCATCGGGATGACGGCTTCGGCGCCTTCGAGCGAGAAGCGCTTCTGGCCGACGTACTTGGTCTGCAGGAACGTCTCGAAGGCCTCGGCGGCGTTGAGCTTGCTCAGGATGTACTTCTGCTGAGCGACCGAAGGCTTGGCGTGATGGCCCTCGACGCGGTCCTGGATCCACTGACGCTGATCCGTCTCGAGGATGTGCGTGTACTCGACGCCGACGTGGCGGCAGTACGCGTCGCGCAGCACGCTCAACACGTCGCGCAGCTTCATCTTCTCTTGACCGTGGAAGCCGCCGACCTTGAACTCACGGTCCAGATCCCACAGCGTCAGGCCGTGGCTGATGACGTCGAGGTCGGGGTGGCTGTGGAACTTGTCCTTGACGAACTGCAACGGGTCCGTGTCGGCCATGAGGTGGCCGCGGTCACGGTATGCAGCGATCAGTTCGAGAACGCGGGTGTTCTTGTCGACAGCGCCTTCCGGCACGTCCTTGCGCCACCGCACCGGCTCGTACGGGTTGCCGAGCGCGTGGAAGATCTCGTCGTAGAACTCGTCGCTGATCAGCAGGTTGTGGATCGTGCGCAGGAAATCGCCCGACTCGGCACCCTGGATGATGCGGTGATCGTAGGTCGAGGTGAGAGTCATCAACTTGCCGACGCCCATCTCGGCCAGCTTCTCGTCGCTGGCGCCCTGGAACTCGGCGGGGTATTCCATCGCGCCGGCACCGATGATGGCGCCCTGGCCCTTCATCAGGCGAGGAACGGAGTGAACCGTGCCGATACCGCCCGGGTTGGTCAGCGAAATGGTGACGCCGGTGAAGTCTTCGCCGGTGAGCTTGCCTTCACGGGCGCGTCGGACGATGTCTTCGTACGCCGCGTGGAACTGGACGAAGTTCATCGACTCGGTGTTCCGGATGGCGGCAACTACCAGTGAGCGGTTGCCGTCCTTTCCGGGAAGGTCGATCGCGAGTCCGAGATTGGTGTGCTCGGGCGTGACCGCGTTCGGCTTGCCGTCGATTTCGGCGAAGTGCCGGTTCATGTTGGGGAACGCGTTGACTGCCTGGACGATCGCGTAACCCAAGAGGTGGGTGAACGAGATCTTGCCGCCGCGGGTACGCGCGAGGTGGTTGTTGATGACGATGCGGTTGTCGAACATCAGCTTCGCGGGGATGGCACGCACGCTGGTTGCAGTCGGGATCTCGAGCGAGAGCGACATGTTCTTGACGACTGCGGCTGCGGCGCCGCGGAGAACCTTGGTTT
>NZ_LVCT01000188.1:0-5691 GCF_001647205.1 Rhodococcus sp. EPR-134 | reverse complement strand
GCCGTCTTCGCGGGGGCCGGAGCGGCAGCCTTGGCAGCCGGCGCAGGAGGTGCGGTCTTGGGGGCGGGAGGCGTGGCCTTGGGAGCAGCAGGCGGAGCTACAACAGCGGCGGGTGCAGCCGCGTTGCCGTTCGAGGCAGTCCCGTTTCCACCTCCCGTGTTCGCCGAGTCCGGCGAGTAATCGGTCAAGAATTCGTGCCAACTGGGATCCACGGACGACGGATCGTCCTGGAAGCGTTGGTACATCTCGTCAACCAGCCACTGGTTCTGTCCGAATTGGGATGTAGAACTGCTGCTCACGGCAGGTGTTCGCCTCGTTTCTATTTCGGTACCCGATCAGAGCGCCTATATACATGAGATTAGCCCGAGCGTGTGACGAGCAATTGTGCGGCACACAATTTGTGAGCTGTCTCACGGAAGTCCGTGATCTTGCGATCGCGCACTACCTCTCGGCGGTACAAATCCGTGCCGACTGTCACGCGACGGGGTTGCCTTCGATGACAGTTCTCGACGTCAGATTATTCCCCTCACGCGCCTGCGATGCATCCCAGAGTCCCGAGTAGTGACCACCGGCATACCGCAGAACATCGTGCGGGCCGTATTCAACGATACGTCCCCGGTCAACTACGACAACGAGGTCCGCTCGGGCAGCTGTCGCGAGGCGGTGAGCTACGACGACGGAAGTCCGTTTCCGGGTGACCGACCGACTTGCTTCGAGCACCATTCGTTCGGTCGCGGGATCGAGCGTCGCGGTCGCCTCGTCGAGGAGCAGAAGGTCCGGGTCGACGAGTTCGGCACGGGCCAATGCGATCAGTTGGCGTTGGCCCGCCGAGAGCCCCTGGCCGCGCTCGCCGACGGGATGATTCATGCCTCCACGCATGTCGGCTATCGAATTCAGTGCGCCGACGGAACGTGCCGCTTCCTCGATCTCCGCGTGCGACGCCGACGGCCTGCCGTACGCGATGTTGTCGGCGACCGTGCCGGTGAACAGATGGGCTTCTTGTGGGACCACGCCGAGGCGACGTCGGTACTGCGAGAGGTGGAAGTTCCGGATGTCGGTTCCGTCCACGTCGACCGATCCGGACGTCGGGTCGTAGAAGCGGGCGAGCAACTTCACGACCGTCGACTTCCCGGCACCGGTTCGGCCGACCAGAGCGACGGTCGTGCCCGGCGGGATTTGCAGATCGAAATCGGAGAGGGCGTCGACGTCCGCACCCGAGTACCGGAACCCGACCCCGTCGAGATGGACGGCGCCGTCGAGTCGTCCGGAGATCGCGATCAAATCCTCGCTGTCGGCAGTCTCGATCGAACTGCGAGTGCGCAGCAGGTCGCCGATTCGTTGCAATCCGACGTTTGCCTGTTGGTAACCATCGAACACTTGTGAGAGTTGCTGAATCGGTCCGAACAGCAGACCGAGGTAGAGCACGAAAGCGATCAGTACGCCGGGCGAAGTCGATCCGTTGGCGATCTGGTGCGCACCGACGAACACGACCGCGGCCAACGCGAGGTCGGACAGGAACGAAATGAAAGGGAAGTAGATCGAAATGGCTCGCTGCGACCGCATCCGCGATCGGCGGTAGCTCTCGGAGCGTTCTGCGAACCTACGCGCCGCACCTTCTTCGCGGCGGTAGGCCTGAGCTGCTCGCAGACCGGCGATGTTCTCCTGGAAGTCGGCATTGACGAGCGAGATCCGTTCGCGGGACTGGCTGTAGGCAACCGAGGAGATCTTGCGGAAGATCACGGTCGCAACCACGAGCGGTGGGATGACGGCCAGCGCCACCAGGCCGAGCGTCACGTCGGTCGCCAGGAGGGCGATCGAAATTCCGCCGACGGTCAGGACGCTCACGATCGCCGTCGACATACCGGTTTGGATGAACGACGAGAGCGCGTCGACGTCGGTGGTCATACGCGTCATGATGCGGCCGGACAATTCCCGTTCGTAGTAGTCCAGACCCAGGCGCTGCAGGTGTGCATAGCTGCGTACGCGGAGCCCGAACAACACGCGTTCACCGGCTCGGGCCGTGAGCACCGTCATGACCGCCACGATGACCCAGTCCGCTGCGACCAGGAGCGCGCCGAATGCCGTCGCGATCCAGAGTGTGGTGCTGTCTGCGGTCACGACTCCGTGGTCGATCGCATATCTGACGAGGGAGGGAAATGCGATCGCCGCGGCGGAGTCCAGGGCAAGGCACACGACAACCGCCAGTAGAACCCAGCGGACCGGCCTCAAGATCTGTCGGAGTGAGAACTGTGGATTCGATTCGCGCAGGCTCTCAGGAGCAATTCCGGGGTCTTCGCGTGCGGGTGGGAGAGCGTCGACTGCTGCCCGCAGAGACGGAGTCACCGCGATTCCGCTGAGCGCTCCGGCCATCGGTCCGCCGGCACTCTGCGCCGAAGCGGTAGTGCTGTCGGCTTCGGATTCCGGAGCCTGCGGCCACAGCTGCTCGGTTGTGGGCTCGCGGCGTTGATGTCCGAAAGCGTCAGGGCCGGCCTCGTCGATTTCGGCGGATAGTTCCGGCGGCGAGGAGAACAGGGCGCGAAAGAGCGGACATCGCGCTTCCAGCTCGTCCACGGTTCCGGAGTCGATGATCCGTCCGCCGTCGAGAACCGCGACGCGATCTGCCAGCGTCAAGGTGGATCGCCGGTGCGCGAGGATGAGCGTGGTCTGGCGCCGTCTGGCCCGGAACGCGTCGAAGATCGCGGCTTCGGTAGCCGCATCGACTGCGGAGGTCGCGTCGTCGAGGACCAGGATCCGTGGGTCGACGAGCAGTGCCCTGGCAAGTGCGATGCGCTGACGCTGGCCGCCCGACAGCGTCAGACCTCGTTCACCGACAACGGTGTCGTATCCGTCCGGGAGTGCCTCGATGAACGAATCTGCCTGTGCCAGTGCTGCTGCGTCGCGGATGTCCTCGTCGGAGGCGTCCTCGCGACCCAGTGCGATGTTGGCGGCAATGGTGTCCGAGAACAGGAAAGGTTCGTCGAAGACCAGGCTGACGGCGGCACGAAGCTGCTCACTGCGCAGTTCGCCGATGGGGAACGTCTCGCCCGCGGTATCGACGGTGACTACACCCGAAGTCGGGGCGTAGAACCGGGGGAGAAGCAAGGACAACGCGGTCTTGCCCGACGCGGCCGGCCCCACGACGGCGACGGTCTCGCCCGGTTCTATGCGGAGGTTCAGCCCGGTCAGGACGTCGCGTTCGGTGTCGAACCCGAATGCGACGTCTTCGAAAGTGACGCCGAGCGGACCGTCGGGCAGGTCCACCGGATGGTCAGGATCGGCGATGTCCGGCTGAGCGTTGATGACGTCGTAGACACGCTCGACAGCGGCGCGCGCAAGCTGCGCCATGACGATGACCGACGACAGAGTTCGGGTGACGCCGGTCATCGTCACGATGTAGGTGGCGAACGCGAGAAACGTTCCCACGGTGATCTTGTCGTGCAGTGCGAGATACCCGCCGAGGGCGATCACTCCCACCTGCCCCAGCTGGGGCAAGGCGGCCATGGTCGGCGCGAATTTCGCGTTCAACCACGCGGCGCGAAGACGCTCCGAATACAGCGTGCGGCTGTGCTTTTCGAGTTGGTCGACGGCTCGTTGTTCCTGCCCGAATCCCTTGACGACGCGCACGCCCGTGACGGTTTCCTCGACATGTTGGGCGAGGTCGGCGGCCCGCTGCTGCGCGGACCATGTTGCGGCGAAGAGCATCGGTCGCATCAGGAACACCACCAGCCCGACTGCGGGGATGACGGCGACAGCGACGAGAGTCAACAGCGGCGAGAGCCACGCCATGATGCCGATCGCGAGCACGAATTGCAGGAGCGCACCCGCGGACATGGGCACCATCGCGAGCAAACCCTGGACGAGTTGTAGATCGGTGATGGACCGGGATACCACCTGGCCTGTGCGGATCTGATCCTGCCCGTGTCCGTCGAGGCGTTGCAGCGAGCCGAGCAGGGCGAGCCGCAAGTCGTGTTGAACATCGAGCGAGAGTCGGCCGGCAAGCATCCGTCGGCCGTACTGGCACGCGAAGCGCACGACCGCGAGCAGCGCGATCGCCAGCGCGACGAACCCGATCACCTTGCCTGGGTTCTCCTGGCTTGCGGCGTCGAGCGCATAGCGGGTCAGAAGAGGAAACGAGATGTCGATCGCCGAAGCGATGACGGTCACCAGAAGCGCGCCGATGGCAACTCTTCGGTGCAACCAGCATGCGTGCGCCAAGCGGCGGATCCAGCTCGGAGCTCGATCGACCTCTCCAGCTACCGGACTGTCCGTGTTGATCGTGTTCATCGAGATCCACGGTAGACCCGGCCCCAGACAGCCTTTTCAGGTGATGTCGCGGGTCCTGGTCCGCAGCCAACCGAGCCCGCAGAACAGAACCACCCAAGCTGCCAGCATCATCGGGCCGCTCGGCCAGGACGCAAACGCGTCGACGTCGATCGACGGGGCCGCATTGATGATCGTGCCGATCGTGGCCGACACCGGAAGCGCGGCCCCGACCCCGCCGAGATCCATCGCGAGCAGCACTGCGCGGACGATCCATTCACCGAAGACGAACCACAGGATGACCGAGAGGGCACCGGCCATCGGCGAACCGGTGAGCAGTGCCACCCCGGCGCCGAGCAGTGCCCACAGAGCGCACGCCAGAATGCCTGCGGCGCAGATGGCGAAGAGATCGGTGGTGAAGCTGAAGTCCCGGCCGAAGAGCAACATCGCGCCGATGCTGACTACTTCGACCGCCAACGCGTAGCCGACGGCGAATACCGCGACGACGGCAAGTTTTGCGCCGAGAACTCCGTCACGGCCGCGAGCTGTGAGGAACGTCGTGGTGAGAGTTTTGTAGCCGAATTCGGATCCGGCGGTGAGTGCTCCGAAGACAGCCGCGAACACCAGGACAAGCGTGTTGGAGACACCGAGGCTGACGCCGGTGGACACGACATCGACGTCGAAGGTGGTGTCTGCCGAATCGGCCACGGCTTCGACGAACGTCCTGGTGGAGGCAGCAATCAGCACGGCCACGACGACCGGTGCGATGGCCAGTGCCCACCAGTAGCGCAGGGTGAGAACTTTGAGTGTCTCCGCGCGCACGAGCGTGGTCATCGGTGTCCTCCGGTAGGTCCGTATGCGGCAGGGCCGTAATAGCCCGGTCCGGAACCGGGACCGGGTGGGCGGTGGTATCCGACCTGGGGAACCGCGTACTGCGGTGTTGTCATCGCGAGGAACAGTTGCTCGAGATCTGCGCCTTCGGTTGCGACGCCGAAGATCGTGACACCGGCGGCGGATGCCACCGGTGGGAGCACCGACGTGTCGGTGCCGCCCACGGCGAGCCGTCCGTCCTGCGTGATCTGGGCGTCGATGATTCCGCGAGCGGCCAATGCCGTGGCGAGGAGCGCTGGGTTGGAACACGAGACGAGCAGTCGACTGCGCTGCGAGCGGCGAAGTTCGTCCATGGTCCCTTGGTAGACGAGTGAGCCGGCGCTGACGATGACCACGCTGTCGACGGTCGCTTCCACTTCACGAAGCGCGTGACTCGAGATCAGAACCGTTCGGCCGGAACCGGCGAAGGTCTGCAGGAACTGACGAAGCCACGCCATGCCCTCGGGGTCGAGTCCGTTCGCGGGTTCGTCGAGCACGAGGATCTCGGGATCACCGAGCATCGCGGTGGCAAGGATCAGGCGTTGGCGCATTCCGAGCGAG
>NZ_LVCT01000187.1:0-15144 GCF_001647205.1 Rhodococcus sp. EPR-134 | reverse complement strand
ATCTCGAGGTGTCCGAGCGCCGTTCGTTTCGGATGGAGACTGCCGACGTCGAGTACTGCGCCGACGGTCCGAGCCGGGTTGGGCAGCAAACGCATCGGGGTGCCGTTGATCGTGGCCGATCCCGACGTCGGTGACACCAGTCCGAGGAGCATCCGCAACGTGGTCGTCTTGCCCGAACCGTTCGGACCGAGAAACCCGGTGATCGAGCCCGCCTGAACGTCGAAGCTCAGGTCGTTGACCGCGCGCGCCGCCTTGAACGTCTTCGTCAACCCACGAATCTCGATGGGGGCAGAGAAGGATCCCATTGCGGTGTTCGTCAATGCTGCTCCCGGGTCGGCGGCGAATACGTGATGCGAGCCTACGGCCCGGACAGCTATCTGCGGATGGCCCGGCGTGTCTCCGTCTGGGGAAGCACTGCGGCATCGTCGGCAGGCATCACGATCAGGTGGTCGGTCCACCTGGCCGGTGCCGGTCCGAAGGCTTCGCGCGCATTCTTGACGACGCCCTTGCCGATTGCACGGTTGCCCGCACCGCCGATGACCGCACCGATTCCGGCCGGAACGAGCTTGCCGAGGATCAGTGCGCTGCGCTTCGCGGCGTACTTGGTCACGAATTTCCGCACGAGGGTGCTGTTCATTCCCCTCATCGTGGGTCCGGGAATCTTGCTCGTGATTGCCGTTCCCCAATTCTTGGCTGTGATTCCGGTGGCCTTCTGCACGATCTCCATACCGGATTCGCCGAGGGCGACTGCCAGGACCAGGGCACGTCGTTGCTGGTGATCCTGTACGGAGATTCCATGCACTGACGCAATTGCCAACGTCAGCAGCGCTGACGCCTCGAGGAAGAAAGCCGATTCCGCACCGACGGCAGCGATGGACGCGACCGTTCCGACGCCCGGCACGGCGGCGGTGGCGCCGACGGCACTGCCGCTTCCGGTCACGGCGAGAATGAACATCTTCTCCATCCGCTCGACGATCTGAGCAGGTGACTCGTCGGGGTGGGCCTTACGGACATGATTGACGTATTTGGCCACTGCGGGCGCTTGCAGGCGGCTTCCGTTGTCGAGAACGGAAACGAGGACCTTCTCGATACGCCCGCTGTCGTTGTTCGTCGACTTGCTCATTGCTGCCCCTCCACAGTTGTCCTCCTCTGAAGCGAGGTGGACCGTATCTCGAGAATAGGTGAAGTTTTCGCTGGCGGCGGTGATCACCGGGGCCATAGGCTCGTACGAGACTCGGTTTTCTTCGTGAGTTTTCCCAGGCAGGAGTTCGAGTGTTATGACCGCCACTTCGGAATCTCGTTCGACGACCATCTGGCCGACGCTGCGCTACCTCGACGCCCGTGCGGCAATCCACTTTCTGGTGAGCACCTTCGGTTTCGTGGAGAAGGCCGTCTACGGAGAGGGAGACGTGGTGGACCACGCCCAACTCGACTGGCCGGGCGGTGGCGGCATCATGTTGGGTTCGCCGCGCACCGATTCTGCGATCGCCGGCCTGCCGCCTGGAATCGGTTCGGTGTACATCGTCGTGGACGACGCGGACGCCGCCGATGCACTCCACGAACGCGCTGTCGCGGCGGGCGCCACGATCACGCAGGGATTGCGCGACGAGGACTACGGTTCGCGGGGGTTCACCTGCCGTGATCCCGAAGGTGTGTACTGGAGTTTCGGCACGTACGCAGGGGAGTAGCCCCCCGCGACCTACCTGGTGGCCCAGTGCTCTGCCGGAACCACTTCCGACGGGATGGGCGGATGAGGTGGTGTGCCGTCCCCGAACGGTCGGCCACCCAACTGTTCGCGTCCGTGCGGTTCGAGCCAGTGTGTCAATTCCGGTCCCTTGGGCACGATTCCGGAGGGATTGATCTCGGAATGCACGATGTAGTAGTGCGCTTTGATCTGTGTGAAGTCGATGGTGTCACCGAATCCGGGGGTTTGGAACAGATCGCGCGCGTAGTCCCACAGCACCGGCATCTCGCTGAGTTTGCTTCTGTTGCACTTGAAGTGGCCGTGATAGACGGGATCGAACCGCGCCAGCGTGGTGAACAGGCGCACATCGGCTTCGGTGATGGTGTCGCCCACCAGGAAACGTTGCCGGGCAAGACGTTCGGTGAGCCAGTCGAGGCGAGCGAACAGCGTGTCGTATGCCTCGTCGTACGCCTGCTGTGAACCGGCGAAACCGCAGCGGTAGACGCCGTTGTTGACGTCGCGAAAAACGTACTCGGCCACTTCGTCGATTTCGTTTCGCAGAGGCTCCGGGTACAGATCCGGTGCGCCTTCGCGGTGGTACTTCTTCCATTGCGTCGAGAAGTCGAGGGTGATCTGTGGGTAGTCGTTCGTGATCACCTTGCCCGTGGCGATCTCCACCATGGCGGGCACCGTGATTCCCCTGGGGTAGTCGGGATCTCGGGCGAAGTATGCGTCCTGCAGTCGCGGGATCTTCAGTACGGGATCGACGCCGCCCGGGTCGAGATCGAAAGTCCAGCTTCGCTTGTCGTGAACCGGACCGCAGATGCCCATCGACAGTACGTCTTCGAGGCCGAGCAGGCGGCGGACGATGATGGCGCGGTTTGCCCACGGGCAGGCACGTGCCACGATCAACCGGTATCGCCCGGGTTCGACGGGGTACCCGTCGCGGCCGTCCTCGGTGATCCGGGTCGGGATGTAGTTGGTGTCGCGTTTGAATTCACGACCCTCTTCGACGAATGTCGGTTCGCTCGCGCCGTCGTCCGTACTCATCCGCGGTCCCTCTCGTTCGAGTGTCAACTGGGCAGGTGCACGTGTACCCGAGCGTATGCCCCCAGAACGTCGAATTTGGCTTTACGTGGAAGCGTCGCTCCGATCGCACTGCCGCGACTTGTGCGTAGCTGCGGGATCAATCCGGAATCGAGAGCGTCCTCCGCAGCGAGAAGCGTTACTGCGCAGCCGATTCCGTGACGGCGATGCGCTGGAGCAGTCAGGGTCGTGAGATCTGCCACGAATCCCTGAAATTCGGAGTATGCCGCGCATCCGAGCACCTCGGCGGAATCGGTGAGGGCGGTGAACCACCGCGTCCGGTTCCCGAGGTCGGCTGTGGTGCTGTCGTCGGGTGGGCACAGCGCAGCGACGGCGAGGGCATCGTCGATGTCGTGGGAAATCAGTAGTTGCTCGTCGGGTGGCGCGTCCGTGTAGTCGCCGAGGAAAGCGAGATCGACGGGGCCGGTGATTCGGCCGCCGTGATCGCCGGCGATCTCGAGCAGGCGCGCCGGTTGCAGCAGGGCGTCGACGGAGACGTCCTCGGTGCGCTCGATGAACCACTGCGGCCCGACGATTGCACCTGAGCCTGCCAGATCGAGAACGTGGATGTCGTCGCCGACGACGCGGGCCGTGTGTGCCGGCCGAAGTGCCGAGTCGCCGAGGCCCAGTTCACGTGCCCAAGCGAGTCGGATGATGTCGAGGTGATGTTCGTCCACTCGCTACAGGCTAGTCCGATTCGAACGGGTTGATCGAGATGGACAGAGGTCGTATATTCCATGTGGACTATTTCAGGTGGAATAGTCAAGAAATAGTCAATTGCGGCTTGTCAGGGAGGGGGACTCATGGGTGACGTGTCTCTGACGCCTCTGGGAATCACCGTTCTGGGCCTGCTGTCCGAGCGTTCGATGCATCCGTACGAGATGTATCAACTGGCCTCGGTTCGCCGGGGCGATCAGTTGGTGAAGATCAAGCCGGGATCGCTCTATCACACGGTTTCCCGGTTGGAGAAGCAGGAACTTCTGGCTTCGATCGGGACCGATCGTGAGGGCAACCGGCCCGAACGGACGACGTACGAGATCACCGCCCGGGGCCGTGAGGCCCTCGAGCATCAACTACGTGAGATGTTGGCGGTTCCGGTGCGGGAGTATCCGCGGTTGCCGCTCGCGCTCGCTGAAATGCACAACCTCTCCGCGTCCACCGCGTGTCAGATGCTTCGAATTCGTCTCGCGCACCTCGACAAGACGATCGCGAAATTCGAGGCCGACTACGAAGCGCTGAAGGCGGCGGAAAAACCACGAATCTTCACGGTGGGCGCGGACTACGCCCACGCACTGACCGTCGCCGAAAGAGAGTGGATCGGCGCGTTGGTGACAGACATCGAGAGCGGCGAAATGCCCTGGCTCTCACAAGAACTTCTCGACCGGCTGGCCGGCTCCGCAGGCTCGTCCGCACTACCTAAGGACTGAAGATGGAAAAGCAGGTCAATCCCTGGCACGCGCTGTGGGCGCTGTGTATCGGGTTCTTCATGATTCTGGTGGACAGCACCATCGTCGCTGTCGCCAACCCTGCGATCATGGAGGACCTCGGCACCGACATCAACAAGGTCGTCTGGGTCACCAGCGCGTACCTGCTGGCGTACGCGGTGCCGCTGCTCGTCACCGGCCGGCTCGGTGACAGGTTCGGACCGAAGAACCTGTACATGATCGGCCTCGTACTGTTCACCGGCGCTTCACTGTGGTGTGGTCTGTCCGGCAGCGTCGAGATGCTCATCGTGGCAAGGGCTTTCCAGGGTCTGGGCGCCGCAATGATGACGCCTCAGACGATGGCCGTCATCACACGCACGTTCGCGCCGAACAAGCGTGGCGCCGCAATGGGCCTGTGGGGCGCGGTTGCCGGTGTTGCGACGCTGGTCGGTCCGCTTGCCGGTGGTGTGTTGGTCGACAATCTCGGCTGGGAATGGATCTTCATCGTCAACGTCCCGGTCGGTGTCATCGCCTTCCTCCTCGCGTGGAAGCTTGTTCCGTCGTTGCCGACCAGCGAGCACAAGTTCGACATCCCCGGCGTGATTCTCAGCGCCGCAGGCATGTTCCTGCTCGTGTTCGGAATCCAGGAAGGCAGTTCGTACGACTGGAACGGATTCGTCTGGAGCCTGATCGGCGCCGGTGTGGTGTTGCTCGCGGTGTTCGTGTTCTACCAGTCGCGCAACAAGAACGAGCCCTTGCTCCCACTCGAACTCTTCAAGGACCGCAACTTCTCGCTCGCCAACGTCGCGATCACCGCGATGGGCTTCGCGATCACGTCGATGGTCCTTCCGCTGATGTTCTACACCCAGGCAGTTCGCGGACTCTCCCCGACGCAGTCGGCGCTCCTCCTCGTTCCGATGGCCGTGCTGACCGGCATTTTTGCGCCGATCATCGGCAAGCTCGTCGACAAGACGCATCCGCGCTACATCGCGGGCACCGGCTTCCTGCTGTTCGCGATCGCCCTGGGCTGGCTGGCATTGGTTATGTCTCCCGACGTCGCGATCTGGGAACTGCTCCTGCCGATCGGCCTGATCGGCTTCGCCAACGCATGCATCTGGTCGCCGCTCGCGGCCACCGCCACACACAACCTGCCTCCGATGCAGGCCGGCGCCGGGGCGGGCGTCTACAACACCACCCGGCAGGTGGGTGCGGTTCTCGGCAGTGCCGCGATCGGAGCACTGATCACCGCACGATTGGCGGCACAGGGTCTGACCGGCGGCAGTTCCGAAGCCGGAGTGGGTCACCTACCCGAGTTCGTCCGTGAACCGTTCAGCACGGCGATGTCGGAGTCGATCTGGCTGCCCGCAGGCGTGCTGCTCATCGGCTTCGTCGCTTCGGTGTGCTTCGCTCGGCCTCTGCGCGGCGACGCACACGACGACGCGATGGCCGTCAGTGCCGAAGCGCGTCGGGAAACATCACTGCACGATTGAGATAGTCGCTCGGGTCCAGGGCTCGCTTGATCGCCCACATCGTGGCTATGTCCTCCGCAGAGAGGGCCAGGTTCAGATAGTTGCGTTTGAGCGAGCCCACCCCGTGCTCGGAACTGACGTTTCCGCCGTGATCGCGAACCAGTTCGAGGACGCTGCGGTACACGGTGTCGGCGTTCGGGCAGTTCAGGACGTTGAGGTGGATGTTTCCCTCGGCGACATGTCCGAAGAGGATCGGAATTGCCTCGGGGGCACGACTCGCGATCACCGCCGCGGCGTCCTCGGCGAAGGTGGCAAGCGAGTCCAGCGGCAGCGCCGCGTCGAATTTCAGTGGGGGACCGAACAGTCCGACCACTTCGGCGAAACACTCCCGCGCCGCCCACAAACGCGTCGAGCCGGGATCGTCGACCGCCACTGCCGGGGTCTGCGGTGGGTCGATGCGTTCGAGCAGCTCGGCCAGGTCTTCCAGCGGATCGTGGGCCGCGGACACCTCGGCGAGCAGGTACCACGGTCGCCCCGTCGGCACCGCGGCGTTCAAATGGCGTGCGGCCAATTCGAGTCCACGGCCGTCCACCAACTCCAATGCGTCGACGCCGTCGAGAGTGCGCAACGTGCGCCCCGCATCCACGACGTCTTGCAGTCGGTCGAAACCGGTCAGCGTCGTGACCCGGTGAGTCGGTACCCGTCGTAGTTTCAGATCGACTGCCGTGACCACCCCAAGAGTTCCCTCGCTGCCCACCCACAGTGCGGGCAGGTTGTATCCGGAATTGTCGGACAACACTTTCGGTGACCGGCGCACAGGAGTTCCGTCGGGGAGTACCACCTCGAGTCCGAGCACCTGTTCGGCCATGTTCCCGTATCGAACCGTGTGCAGGCCACCGGCATTGGTGGAGACCATGCCGCCGATCGTCGCAGTGTCCCGCGAGGCTATGTCGACACCGAACTTCAAACCGGCGGCGGCGGCCGCCGAATGTACCTGCGCGAGTGCCACTCCCGCACCGACGGTGATCCGACCGGCGGCAACATCGACTTCGCCGATCGCCTCGAGGCGTTCGGTGGAGAGCAGGACGTCGTCGTGCTCGGGCACCGTCCCGGCGACCAGACCGGTTCGCCCGCCCTGAATGGTGACCGGTACGCCGCGCGAGCGGCACACGTTCAGCACTGCCGAGACTTCGGCGGTATTTCCGGGTCGGACCAGAGCGCTGGCGCGCCCGCTGTAGCGCCCTGTCTGGTCGGTGGAACGGGTCGCCAACACGTCGGCGTCGTCGACGACGAACCGGTGTCCCACAACGTCCGCGAGTGCATTTCTCAGACCGTCCACCCGACGATCGTAGGCCGGTTCGATGTGGCAGTGTGGCGGCATGACTGCTCCCGAATCGCATCCCACCCGTCTCGAGCGCTTCACCACCGATGGTGGTGCCGAGGTGGCTGTCCTGACGTTCGCGCACGGACCACTCAATCTGTTCGATCAGGCCATGTTCGACGCCGTCATCGCCGATGTTGCAGCGCTGACCGAAAACCCACCGCGCGCTGTGCTTCTGCGCGCCGAGGGCAAGGTCAACTCGGCCGGCGTCGACGTCCATGTGTTCGACGGACTGAACCCGGAGCAGGGAGCGGAATTGTGGCGCGAACTGTTCGCCCAGATCTGCCATCCGCTCGAGGCGTTGCCGTGCCCGGTCATCTACGCGGCGCACGGGCTGACGCTGACTGCTGCCTTCGAGATCTCCTTGGCCTGCGACATCATCCTCGCGGCGCCGAAGGCGAAGTTCGGACTGGTCGAGACAGTGGTCGGTCTGACGCCGTCCATGGGTGGACCGCAGCGTTTGGCCGAGCGCGCCGGTTCCGGACGGGCTCGGGAGTTGGTCATGACCGGCGATCTCTACGACGCCGCAACTCTGCACTCGTGGGGCGTCGTCAATGCCGTTCACGACGATGTCGATGCTGCGGCGTGTGCCCTGGCGGCCCGGTTGGCGGACGGGCCCACGCGAGCCCACGACGCCACCAAGCAGATCGTGGCGGCCTGGCGTTCCGGCGGGATCGCCCACGCTGATTCGGTGACTCCCGGGGTGTCCGGTGCGCTGTTCGCCACCGATGACCTACGCGGCGCTGTCCGCAGTTTCCTCGAGGTCGGACCGGGCAAAGCGGTCTACTCCGGAAAGTAAGTTTGCGACGATTATCGCCAGAGACCTCCACGAACTGTGATCCACGTCATATAGTCGAATGGCCGGTGGGTTGTCAGTGACGTGGAGGTATCGATGCGGTCGACGCTTGTGGAATACCCGTGTTCGACTCAGCTCCTCGCCGACGCCCGTGTCACCCGTGCGGGTGACGGGGTGCTTCGGTACAGCCAACTCGACCCGTCGCTGTCCGAACTCCTCGATATCGCCGTTCATCGATTCTCCTCACGCATCGCGGTGGAGGAGGTCGACGGCGAGCAGGTCACCTTCGCGGAGTTGTGGGCCGAGGCGTCGCGGGTCGCAGGCGGGCTGAAGTCGCGAGGCGTCGAGATCGGTGACCGTGTGGCCATTCGCGTCGCCGCCGGGGTGAGGTGGATGGAGGCGTGCCTCGGCGTCATTCTCGCCGGCGGTGTTCCAGTCTCCGTGGGTGTTCATCTGAGCGACGACGCGGCGGACTTCGTCATCGCGGACAGTGGCTCGGTGTTGGTGCTCGACGGGGAACTCCCACACGGTGTTCCGTTCATCGACGACGGTGCCGCCCCGGAGGAGATGGCGATCCTCGCGTACACCGCCGATTCTTCGGGTGAAATGCTGGGCGTCGAGTTGAGCAACGAGAACGTGCTCTCCGCCATCGTCGGCATTCTGCACTCGCGCGATTACGGCGTCGAAGGTGTGCGCAATCTGTTGGTGGACAATGACTTCAAGTCGGTACGGCAATTCGTGCACGTGCTCGCGACGTTGGTGGTCGGTGGAACGGTGGTCCTCGCCGGCGACTTCTGGCGTGAGAGTGTGCATACCGTCGACATCGTGACCGGGCGGCCCGAGGATCTGCTCGAGCCACGGTTGCTCACCCTTGGACCGGCGGCGCGTGCCGGTTCGAGGTCGGTTCAGTGGATCGATTGCAGCGGGTCGCCGATCACGGCCGAACAGGAATCCAAGCTGCTGACCCTGTTCCCGGCCGCTCGGCATGTGATCGGGTGGGGCAAAACCGAGACCTGTGGGGCTGGTCTCATTCTGCCAACCGAGTCGGCGCCCACCCACCTCGGAAGCGTCGGAATCGCTTTCGGTGGAATGGAAGTGGCGTTGTACGGCCCGGATGCTCCAGGTGGTTTCGGTGAGTTGCTGTGCCGTGGACCGAGTGTCACGCGTCGGTATTGGAACTCGCCGCAAGCGACCTCGACGAGGTTCACCCAGGGGTGGTTCTGCACTCACGACACCGCGCAGATCGACCCCGATGGCTTCGTCCGTATTGTCGAACGCAACGTCGCGTAGTCACGCGAGCGTGGTCGACAAACGAGAGGGACATCATGGCGGACGAGGTTCTCACCGAGCGGCGCGGGCGGACACTGATCATCACCATCAACCGGCCCGAGGCGCGTAACGCCATCAACTCGGCGGTCAGTCACGCATTGGCCGCTGCGGTCGAAGAGCTCGATGCGGACGACGATCTGTCCTTGGCGGTGCTGACAGGATCCGGCGGAAACTTCTGTGCCGGTATGGATCTGAAGGCATTCGTGGCCGGCGAGAACGTACTCGTGCCGGGACGCGGTCTCGGATTCACGGAAGGGCCGCCGCGTAAGCCGATCATTTCGGCGGTCGAGGGCTTCGCGTTGGCAGGCGGCACGGAACTCGTGCTTGCCACCGACCTGGTGGTCGCGTCGTCCGAAGCGAAGTTCGGTATCCCGGAGGTCAAGCGAGGGCTGGTCGCAGGTGGAGGCGGATTGTTGCGCCTGCCCAAGCGGATTCCGTACCAGAAGGCATTGGAACTGGCCCTGACCGGTGACAGTTTCACAGCCGAGGAGGCCTACCGCTACGGCTTCGTGAACACGGTGACCGAGCCAGGTAAGGCGCTCGAAGGCGCGCTGGAGCTGGCTGATCGCATCACCCGCAACGGACCGCTCGCGGTTGCGGTCACCAAGGAGATCATCGTCAAGGCCGGCGGTTGGTCCGACGACGAAGCTTTCGCGAAGCAGTTGCAGGTCATGGCGCCGGTGTTCGCGTCCGAAGATGCACGCGAGGGCGCGACGGCGTTCGCCGAGAAGCGCGCCCCGGTCTGGAAGGGGCGGTAACACCGACATGGCTACACCTGTCGCAGAGCTGCACATGCACATCGAGGGTTCTCTGGAACCCGAACAGATTTACCGACTTGCCGAGCGCAATCGAATGGACTTGCCGTACAAGGATATCGACGATCTGAAGTCGAGGTACGAGTTCACCGATCTGCAGTCGTTCCTCGATCTCTACTTCGCCAACATGGCCGTCCTGCGCACCGCGGAGGATTTTGCCGACCTGACGCGAGCGTACTTCCGTCGCGCGGCTGCCGCCGGCGTCGCGCATGCCGAGTTCTTCTTCAATCCACAGGCGCACGTGGTCCGTGGTGTTCCGCTGACCGAGGTCCTGGACGGGATCATGGATGCGGTGGCATCGAGTGAGCGCGAGTTCGGGCTCAGCAGCGCGGCAATCGCCGCCATCCTCCGAGATCAGCCCGTCAAAGACGCCGAGGAGATCTTCTCCGAGATAATTCGCCTGCAGGCTCCGATCGTCGGGCTCGGACTCGACTCCGCGGAGGTCGGCAACCCGCCGTCACTGTTCGAGGACGTGTTCGCCCGCGCGCGTGCCGAGGGTTTGCACGTTGTGGCTCACGCCGGTGAAGAGGGACCGCCCGAGTACATCTGGCAGGCGCTCGACATTCTCGGCGCCGAGCGGATCGACCACGGAGTCCGGGCACTCGAGGATCCTGCCCTGATCGAGCGTCTGGTCGACGAGGAGATTCCACTGACGGTCTGCCCGTTGTCGAACGTTCGTCTGCGGGTGTTCGATTCGCTGTCGGATCATCCGCTTCGATCGATGCTCGAGATGGGTTTGATCGTCACGGTCAACTCCGACGACCCGGCCTACTTCGGGGGATACGTCGACGACAATTTCACCGAACTGGGCCGAGCCCTGGGTCTGACCGAGGCCGAGCGAGACACCCTCGCCCGGAACTCGATCAAAGCCTCGTTTGCGAGCGATGCGCGAAAAGCGGAACTGCTGCGGCGCTGACCGTCAGTCGCCCAGCACCTGACGCAAGTATTCGTTGTCGAACACACGATTCGCGTCGTACTTGTCTCGAACGGCGACAAAGTCGTCGAGTCGGTCGTACGTCGGACGCAGGTCGTCGACGGTCCGGTTGTGCATTTTTCCCCAATGCGGCCGGCCGTCGACGGCGCGCGCGATGGCTTCCACCGCGGCGAAGTACTCCGTTTCGGGTCGGCGGTGGTACTGGTGTACCGCGATGTATGCGGTGTCGCGTCCGTGAGCAGTGGAGAGCCAGAGGTCGTCGGCGGCAGCGAAACGTACTTCGACGGGGAAAGCGACGTTGGTTCCGGACTTCTTCATCCAGCGATCGATTTCGTGAAGTGTCTCGGTGACGTGTTCGCGGGGAATCGCGTATTCCATCTCCTTGAACTTCACCCGGCGCGAAGACGCGAATACCCGGTAGCTGCGATCTGTGAACTCGCGGGCGCCGAGCAATCGGGACGACACGTTGTTGATTCTCGGGATCGCGGCCGGTGCCAGGGTGGCAACGCGGTTGACACCTTCGAAGAGTGTGTTCGAGAGGAGTTCGTCGTCGACGAACGCGCGGACCTTGCCCACCGGATCGGGTTCGGTATCTCCGGGGAGTCGCGTATTGCTCTTCGTCAGGACACGATCGGTGTGCGGAAACCAGTAGAACTCGAAGTGGTCCAAGCCCAGACGATCGCTCTCGAGGGTGTCCAGTATGTGAGACAGCGTGTCGGGTTCCTCGATTGCGCGAAGTGTGAATCGCGGGACGCAGGCGAGAGTGATCTTCGAAATGATGCCGATTGCGCCCAATCCGAGGCGGCCTGCTTCGAACAATTCGACGTTTTCGTCGGCGCTTGCGGTAACGACGGATCCGTCGGCGAGAACGATCTCGATTCCGCGAATCTGCGTGGCGATACCGCCGAATCGTGCGCCGGTGCCGTGTGTGCCGGTGGACGTCGCGCCGGCCAGTGACTGGACGTCGATGTCACCGAGATTGGCCATCGCATATCCGCGTTGCCACAAGGCGTCGTTGAGAGCATGAAGGCGAGTGCCTGCAAAAACAGTGACCAGCGCACCGTCGTCGGTCGGTGTGATCGAGTCGATTCCGCTCAAGTTGTCCAGGCTGACGAGGACACCGTCAGTGACCGCGACACCGGTGAACGAGTGGCCGGCGCCGACGGCCTTCATACGTTGGCCACGCGAGGCGGCCTCGGCGACCAACGACGAAAGTTCACGGGTATTTGTCGGCGTCGCAAAGCGACGCGGCGCGGCGCTTTGAGTGCCCGCCCAGTTCTGCCAAGTGTCCGAAGCCATTACGCAATAATGTACTTGGACGGTCGTCCAGGCAAGTATTGCGCGAAGATTTTGTCATTTGCGTTCTACGATCATTGGATGCTGAACAGGCTCCCGGCGGACGAACGCCGCACACAATTGGTCGAGTCCGCCTTGTCTATTGCGGAACAGCGCGGTGTCAGTTCTGTGACGGTAAGGGCGGTGGCAGAGGAGGCCGGGGTATCGCTCGGCGTCGTTCATTACTGCTTCGAGAGCAAGGAAGCGCTGATCGCGGCGATGGGTGAAACGCTCATTCTGCAGCTCAGTGCGTCGATGCAGTATGCGTTCGCGCAGGTCCGCCATGCGCCGGATCTCAGTGGCGTGCAGGGGCTCAGGGAATTGCTGCACATCGGCCTGACCGGAATGTGGCCGACCATCGAGGCAACCCCGGATCGCCAGTTGTTGACCTACGAAATTACTGCGCAGGCACTGCGTAGTCGCAATCTCGGAGCCGAACGTGCTGGGGCGGTTGCATTTGAGCAGTACCGAATCATGGATGAGCTCGCGGTGTCGTTTCTCGAAGAGTGCGCCAAGATATCGGGCACGGTGTGGACGGAGCCGTTGAGTTCGATTGCGCGACTGAGTCTTGCAATGATCGACGGCCTTGTTCTGCGATGGCTGGTCGATCGTGACTCCGACGCGACTATTGCCGAGTTCGGAGAAATGGTTCAGGTAATCGCCAACAAAGCCGTGGTCGCGCCTCAGTAGAACCGCCATCCTGGACATACGTCCAGGATTGGTGATTGACTGGTCGCACGCCGCGACGATTGGATCATCTGTGACCAGGACCCTTGATCGACTCACTGCTGCCACGCGAGAACTCGACCCGCCTCTGGCTGCTCTGGATCTGACCACACTGCGCAGTAATGCAGCCGACCTGGTGCGCCGCGCCGGTGGAACCCCGGTGCGAGTGGCGAGCAAATCGGTTCGTTGTCGGACGGTTCTGGCTGAAACTCTCGGCGACACACTGACCGCGTCCGGCGGATTCCGCGGAATCATGGCGTACTCACTGCGCGAGGCTCTGTGGCTGGTCGGGCTCGGCGCACGGGACATCCTGATGGGGTACCCGACCGCCGATCGTGGCGCCATCGCGGATCTCGCTGCCGACGACACCGCTCTCGCATCGATCACCTTGATGGTCGACGACGATGCGCAGTTGGACCTCATTCGTTCGGCGTCGACGGGGGATGCGCCTGTCCGCGTGTGTCTCGACGTCGACGCGTCACTGCGGATCGGCCCGATCCATCTGGGCGTACGACGCTCGCCGCTGCGCGAACCTGCCGCGGTCGCCGCACTCGCGGCGCGTGCGCGCCAACGCGGATTCTCCGTCGTCGGAGTGATGTTCTACGAAGCCCAGATCGCCGGCCTTCCTGACACCAGTGCTCCGATCGGTTGGGTCAAGAAGGCCTCTGCCCGCGAACTGGCGTCCAGAAGGGGCGCTGTGGTCGCGGCCGTCACCGATGCCGTGGGTGCACTCGAGATCGTCAACAGCGGCGGTACGGGGTCGCTGGAGGTCAGCTCGGCCGATCCTGTGGTGACCGAGGTAACAGCAGGCTCCGGACTGTACGTACCGACCCTGTTCGACCGCTACCGTGCCTTCCGTCCCGATCCGGCGCTGTTCTTCGCGCTGTCGGCCGTGCGCAAACCGACGCCGTCGGTCACGACCCTGTTCGGTGGCGGATACATCGCGTCCGGACCTGCGGGAGCCACCCGCGTTCCGTCACCGGTCTGGCCCGCTGGTCTCAAACTGCTCCGCAACGAAGGGGCAGGCGAAGTCCAGACGCCGGTCACCGGGAAGGAAGCCGGAAACATCGCGATCGGCGACCGCGTGTGGTTCCGTCACGCCAAAGCCGGCGAGCTGTGCGAGCGCTTCGACCGCGTGTACGTGGTCGAAGCCGACGGCACCCGAACCTCGGTTCCCACCTATCGCGGCGAAGGGCAGTGCTTCGGGTAGGGCAGTGCTTCGGGTAAGACAGGCTTCGGCTAGCTCGTCAGCCTCATGAATGCACCCAGTTCGACCAATCCCGCAGGCGTACTGGGCATGTACTGCGTCAACGCGTGCGATCGAACGATGATCGCGCACCACTTGCCGCGTGAGACAGCAACATTGAGACGGTTTCGCGACAGCAGGAACGACATCCCTCGCGGGACGTCCTCGACGGCAGATGCGGCCATCGACACGATTGCCACCGCAGCCTCGCGGCCCTGGAACTTGTCGACGGTCCCGACCTCGACCTCCGTGAGACCGGCCTCGGTGAGATCGCGCTCGACGGTGCCCACCTGGGCGTTGTACGCCGCGACCACGAGAATGTCCGACTGCTCCAGCGGCCTGGTTCCCTCGAACTCGCTCGGGTCGGTCCAAGGCGTACCGAGAAGGCCCTGGATCTGGCGAACGATTTCCTGGGACTCTTCCGGGGAGTAGGTGGAATTGCCGCGGTGATCGACGAACACCGTGTGTACTCCGGCAGCGAGTCCGTCGAGTTTTCTTGCCGCACTCACGGTTTCCTGGGAATGCAGCTTGCCCTCGTACGACAATGCGGACACGGGCGCACACAGATCCGGGTGCATCCGCCACGTTTTCTCGAGGAAGTAGCCGAGTTCGGGTGGCAGTGCGCCGTGTCCCTCGGCGAGCCAACCGAGTGCCGATTCGTCGACCGGTTCGGGGTGAGTGCCTTGGCTCACCTGCGGCAACTGCTGCGGATCGCCCAGCAGCAACAGGTTTCGCGCGGAAATCGCGACGGCAATGGTGTTCGCCAGCGCGAATTGGCCTGCTTCGTCCACGACGAGCAAGTCCAAGCTGCCCGCTGGAACACGATCGGTGTTCGCGAAGTCCCACGCAGTGCCGCCGATGACACAGCCGACGCCTTCGGCCTCGGCGATGAATCCCGCATATTCTTCGGATGCGATGT
>NZ_LVCT01000186.1:0-14464 GCF_001647205.1 Rhodococcus sp. EPR-134 | reverse complement strand
ACCACCGAATGTGATTGTGCCACCACGCCGATTCGCCAATGGTGTTGTTCGATCAGTGTCTTGACGACACGAGCGCCCGTGTAGGTTTTGCCGGTACCGGGAGGACCTTGCACCGCCACGTAGGAATCGTCGAGGTCGAGAAGTGCGGCGGTGATGGCGTCGGCGTAGTTGTTGTCGGTGCCGACAGGTGGCAGCGGTGAACCCGAGCGGGTTCTCGGGGTGCTGCGCCTGAGAATGTCGACTGCCGCGATGTGTGGCAGTTCGGGCAGGCTCTCGCTGGCGTCGGACGCGGCAGCGGCGATGGACTTCTCCATGCGTCCGGTGGGAATCGGACGACCAGGTGCCAACGCGACCGGGGAATCGATGTATTCGTCACCGCTGAGCAGTTCTTCCACGGTGACCACGTCGAGCCCTTCGGACTTGACGACGGCGGTGACCTTGACGCTGCTGGTGCCGCGCTGGGTGGGGTTCTCGCTTGCAACGGCATCGGGGGAGGGGGTTGCGTAGAGAGCGAACAGATCACTGCCCGGGCTCAAAGACGTTCCGGTGCCGAAACTTCCGGTCAGCTGAATGTGTCGACGGAACTTCTTCTGACGTGGAGTGCTCTTGTGCCAGTCCGCCTCGATTTCGGACTGTTCGACCACCATGACGTCGCGGATGTCCACCAGGTCTTCGATCGGTGTGACCAATCGGTCGAAGTGGGCCCACCAGTACGGCTTCCGCTCACGATTGTGGTACCCCACCGCAGCAGCCAGTAGAGCAGCTGCCTGCTGATCGGGGGTACGCGCCGAACCTGCCTTGTGTCCTGCGAATTCGCGGAGCGCGATCTCCGATTCGGTGAGCTCCTCGAGTGGAATCTTGATCTGCCCGGTCGGCTCACGAAGTTCGACGCCGTGTTCTGCGGCGCGCTCGGCAAGCCAATCGCGCAGGCGCAGAGTGGATTCGCAGTCGTATTCGTTGTAGTCGGAGATGCCCTGAAGAAGTTCCCTGGCCTGGTCGGCTTGTCCGCCGTCGCGCAATTGGCAGTAGTCGGCATAAGCGACAACCGAAGCGGCGGCATTGGTCACGTCGCCGTCGCGGCCGTGCTCACCCATGTAGAGCGGCTCGAGTTTCTTGATGCTGTACGAGCGTTGTCCGATCCGCAGGCAGGCACGGACGATCGGGTACAGGTCCACGAGCACGTTCTCGCTGAGCAGGGTGTCCACCGTTTGCTCGCCGACACCGTGACGTGCGGCCAAGCGCAACAGCGCCGATTTCTCGTACGCGGCGTAGTGGTAGATGTGCATGCCTGGATGAGCTTCTCGACGCGCGGTGACGTAATTGAGGAAGTCGAGGAGCGCCTGGCGCTCACCCTCGCGATCGTGTGCCCAGAACGGCTTGAACACGTAGTCGTCCGCAGGCCCTTCGACCACACCGAACAGATACTCCAACCCCCAATCGGTGGACCCGTCCTCGGCCCAGAGCGGATCGCCCTCGAAGTCGAAGAAGATGTCGCCGTCGTCGGGGATGGGGAGTCCTCCGAGCGCCGAGGGTTCGTAGACCTCGAATTCGGCGTCGCCGGACACTTCCTGGCGTAGTTGAACCGCTGCCTGTGCACGGAGCTTGTCGAGTGTTTCCCGGCGGATTCCCTCGACAGGGCCGGTGCTCGCGGCGAGTTCGTCAATTGTCGTGATCCCCGAGACGATCAGCTGTTCACGCTGATTGCCGCGGACACCCGCAACCAGCAGCAGGTCTCGATGGCTTTCGACCTCGACGCTGCAGGTGTCGCATCGACCACAACGCAGGTACCGATCGTCGAGCCACTGTGTCGGTTTCCCCTCGGCGCGGTGCTCGTCGAGGACTCGTTCGAGTTCAGCTCTACGTGCCGCGAATACCGGCGCGATGTCTCCGATGTCGTGCGACGACGTGCTGCCGTCGCCTAGCAGTAGATGAACTTGATCGGAGGCGGCAATTGCATTGCGCTCCAACGCATCCGCGTATGCGGCGAGTTGTAGAAGCGCCGACACCTTGGCGTGCCGGGAGAGCTTGCTGTCGTAGACCGCGTAGGTGTCGCCTTCGCGGACGAGGAAATCGCAGAACCCGAGGAATCGGCCGTCGAAAAAGGTTCCCTGATAAATGACTGGAGCGCCCGATCGTGCTGCCTCGACGGTGGCCAACGTGGCAGCGGTCAACCCCGCGCGTGAGTGTTCCGGCCGCGGCATGACGACGACGCCGTCTCCGTGCTGATCGATGAACTTCTGAAGCTGTTCGCGCTCGTGCGAGTCGCCGAGGCTCGACGTCCGCTCGAGCATCGGATCCGCCTCGGCGGCCTCGGCCGCGATCAGACCGGTTCGGGCGTCGAGTTGCCGCAGCAGTGCGAACTCGCACGAGGCCGCAGCCGAGAGGTCGCTGGCGCTGTAGACGATCTGATCATCGAGTAGGAACACAGGGCGATTGTGCCATCGCTCACCGACAAGGCAACCCACCAGTAATCGCTCACGAGCCGCGGATATCGGTAGCGGCGTGCAGAATGACGATCATGCCTTTCTTCGACGGACGAACCGGTCAGGTGCACTTTCGGCATTGGCCGGCGGCAGGGGGTGCGGTGCCCACGGTGTCACTGGTCTTTCTGCACGGTCTCGGCCAGCACAGCGGCCAGTATCACCGCTTCGCGGGCGCAATGACGGCGTCGGGGATCGACGTGTGGGCGATCGATCACACCGGGCACGGTTTGTCGGAGGGCGATCCGGGAGTCGGGGCTCCGCTCTCCGATCTTGCTGCCGATGCAGCCGCGCTCGCTGACATCGCTTTGGCGGAACTGCCCGAAGTCCCGCAGGCGGTGATGGGCCATTCCTTGGGTGCGGTGACGGCGCTGACGATGCTGGCTCATCGCGATCACGATTTTGCCTCCGCAGTGCTGTGCGGCATTCCGCGCAGTGCGGTCGAGCAACACGGGTGGGCGGAACTCTCCGACGCGGGCATCCCAGTCCTGGTCGTTCACGGTACCGACGACCGGATCGCCCCGGTCGATCCCGTCCGGGACTGGGCGCGGACGCTGCGCAACGTCGAGATGCGCGAGTTCGAGGACGCCGGTCACGACCTGCTGCACGAGAAGGTTCACGCCAGTGTCACCAACGTCAGCCGTGAATTCCTTCTAGCGCATTCCAGGTAGTCCTCTCAGGAGAGCGCGCCGAGCACCTCTTTCGACGTGACGGGGTGCGAGAACATCGGGTAGTCGTAGGTGATCGCGTTCTCGTGTTCGGCGACCGAAGTTCCGGCTACACAATCGGTGAGTGTGATGACCCGGTAGCCGTTCTCGTATCCGGTGCGCATGGTCGATTCGACGCAGCAGTTGGTCAGGAAACCGCCGAGAAGGATCGTGCGAATTCCTTTGCTGCGCAGAATGAAATCGAGGTTGGTGCTGGCAAAAGTGTCGAGTCCACGCTTGCCCTCGATGACGATGTCGCCGTCTTTCGGAGTGAGGTCGTCGACGATAGCGGCGCCCCACGAACCCTTCACGAAGGCCTTTCCGTCGACGACGCCCTTGAGGATTCCGTACGGATGCGAGGTGATTTCGTTGTACCCCTCGGCGAAGGTGATCGGTGCGTGCATCACGGTGACACCCGCCGCACGGGCCGCATCGACCAGCGCGGCGGTGTTCGCGAGGAGTCCGTTCGATTCCATGACCGGTGCGACGGCCTCGTGAAGAACACCGCCCTCGGTGGTGAAGTCGTTCTGGTACTCGATGAGCACGACGGCGGTGGTCACGGGATCCAATTCGAGCTTGTCGGTCATGGTCGGCACCTTCTCTGTTGTGGTCCGGGTCACGAATCTCCTCAATTAAACAGTTTGTCAGACAAGCAGGCAAGGGGTGGTAGCGTCGCGGCATGGATACGACTCCGTTGTCGCGCATGCCGCTCAGCCTTGCCGTGTCGGGACGAATCCGCGCTGCCATTCTCGACGGTTCACTCCCGGTCGGTGAGGCATTGCCCACCGAACAGGAACTTGCACAGACGTTCTCGGTGGGTCGATCGACGGTCCGTGAGGCCCTTCGGGTCCTGCAAGCGCAGGGATTGTTGACCGGCGCGGACACCACTTCTACTGCCAGGCCTCGGGTGACGCACGAGCACACGGCCGATTCTGCGGCCACTGCCCTGAGTACGGCACTGCAAGTGGGCGCGGTTCCGCTCGGCGATCTTGTCGAATTGCGAGTGCTGCTCGAAGCTGCTGCGCTGCGCACTGTCGTCGCGGTGCCGAACGGCGCCCGGGATGCGATCGAGCGGATGCGCGTCGCAACCCTTGCCGACGACTCGGTCGCATTCCACGACGCCGATGTCGACTTTCACGTTGCGCTGGCCGGAGCCGGCGGGAACAAGGCGTTCGGGTTGGTCATGACGGTTCTCCGCGACAGCATCGCCGGCTACCTGCTGAGCGAACTCGACTCGCGCGAGAACTCGGCGGCCACGCTCGGCGCACTGCTGGCAGAGCACGAGGGTATCGCCGACGCGATCGAGCGCGGCGCAGCTGACGAGGCCGCCGTTTTGGTCGAGCGCCATGTGCGCGGATTCTACGAAGGACGAACACAATGACCACGAGTATCGATCTGTTGGGTGAACGCTTGCAGAAAGCGGTGGGGGACAGGGCGACAACCGATCCCGACCGAATGGGCGCGTACGTCCGGGATCAATCACTGCTCACCGCAGCCGGAACGCCCGCCGCGCTGGTCAAGGCGAAGACGGTCGACGACGTCGTTGCGGTCATGACGGTGGCCCACGAACTCTCCGTTCCCGTGGTGACACGAGGGGCAGGTACCGGGTTGGCCGGCGCCGCCAACGCACTCGACGGATGCATCGTCTTGAGCGTCGCGGGCATGGATCGCATTCTCGAGATCGATCCTGCCGCGCGCACCGCCACGGTGGAGCCTGGAGTGATCAACGGTGACCTGGCAGAAGCTGTTGCACAGCAGGGACTTTGGTACGTACCGGATCCGGGAAGCCGGTCCATCTCGAGTATCGGCGGCAACCTGGCGACAAATGCAGGCGGCATCTGTTGCGCCAAGTACGGCGTCACCGGTGATCACGTCGCGGCCCTGACGGCGGTACTCGCCGACGGGCGTGTGATCCGTACCGGTGCACGGACGCGCAAAAACGTTGCGGGGCTGGACCTGACACATCTGCTCGTCGGGTCGGAGGGCACTCTCGCGGTCATCGTCGAAGCCACGATGCGGTTGCGTACGGCGCCCACTGCCGCGACCACTGTGGTCGCCTTCTTCGATTCCGCGGAGTCCGCGATCGATGCCGTCCTCGCCCTGTCGGCAGTGGCCGAACCGTGTCAGATGGAGTTGATGGACGACGTCACCATCGGCGCCGTCAATCGGCTGACCAAGATGGGGCTGGACGTATCGGCCGGGGCGATGCTGCTCATCCAGTGCGACGGTAGGTCGGCGGCCGCCGAGGCAGCGGACTGCGCCGCGGCGTGCGAAAGCGCCGGGGCCCGAGAGGTTTTCCACACCGACGATCCGGTGGAAGGTGAAGAGTTCACCGCCGCGCGCCGCATGGCCTTGCCGGCTCTCGAGGCGTTGGGCACGGTACTTCTCGACGACGTCGCGGTGCCGGTGCCGGCGTTGCCGTCCATGTTGGAATGCATTCGTGAAGCGGCCGATCGCCACGGCGTCACGATCGGAACCTTCGGTCACGCCGCCGACGGCAATCTCCACCCGACCATCGTGTTCGACGCTGCCGAATCGGGTGCGCAGGATCGTGCGCGCGGAGCTTTCGACGACATCGTTGCCGGCGCACTGGCGTTGGGCGGAACGATCAGCGGTGAACACGGTATCGGGGTTCTCAAAGCGCCGTACATGGCGGACATGGTCGGCCAGACCGAACGCGAAATGATGCTTGCAGTGAAGGCCGCATTCGATCCGAAGAACATTCTCAATCCCGGACGAGGTATCTGAGCGGTTAGTCCGTGCCTCAGTCGCCGGAAATTGCGCTACCAGACGAACGTGTTGCCGCACGACGCTTTTCAAGTGACGATGGCCCTCATGAAGCTGTTGATGCTCGGAGGAACACGGTTCCTCGGCCGCGCTCTCGTCGATGACGCTTTGGCTCGGGGCTGGGAAGTGACAGTGCTCCATCGTGGGCTCACCGGAGCGCCACCACCTACAGCGGAGGTCCTGTTCGCGGATCGCACCGATCAGCGTGCGATGGTTGATGCGCTCGGTGATCGTCGATGGGATCTTGTCGTCGACACCTGGTCGGGTAGCCCCCGAGTGGTCGGTGAGAATGCACGCGTTTTGCGCGGTCACGTCGACCGGTACGCATACATCTCCAGTGGATCCGTCTACCAATGGGGCTTGCACGTAGACGAGACCTCGCCGGTGGCGGCCGCATCTGCGACCTCCGATGACAACAGCGATTACGCGTCCGCCAAACGTGGGGCCGAACTCGCTGTCCTGGAATCCTTCCCGGACGCGTTGCTCGCGAGGGCAGGGTTGATACTCGGCCCGCGCGAGGACATCGGGCGGTTGCCGTGGTGGCTGCAGCGTATCGCGGCGGGCGGACGTGTCGTTGCTCCCGGAGTGCCGACCAGACCGTTGCAGTACGTCGATGCCCGCGACATCGCAACCTTTGTCTTGGCCGGACTGGCCGCCGGGATCAGCGGGGCATACGACGTCATCAGCCCGTCCGGCCACACCACTACCTCCGGGCTCCTCCAGGCGTGCGTGGTTGCCACCGGTTCGGACGCTGAACTCGTGTGGATCGACGAGGACAGGCTGGCCGCTGCGGGAGTGCAGCCGTGGACACAACTTCCGTGTTGGGTTCCGCAGGAGGGCGAGTTCGCGGGCTTCCTCGAAGCCGACACCGCCAAGGCGGGGCAAGCAGGGCTGCGGTGCCGGCCCGTCGAAGACACCGTGCGCGATACCTGGGAGTGGATGCAGCGGGAAACTCTGCCGACTCAGCGGGAGGATCGTGCGGTGCACGGCCTTCCATCCGAGATCGAAGAGGAACTACTCTCCGCCGGACAGTGAAACGAGTCTGGCCCGGTTCGCATTCGAACCGGGCCAGACTCGTGAAAGACGATCGATCAGGCGTACAGGTCGCTGATCTTGGTCTTGTGAGCTTCGTGAATGATGTTGCGCTTGAGCTTGAGCGTCGGCGTCAATTCACCGGTCTCCTGGGTGAAGTCGACCTCGAGGATCGTGTACTTCTTGATCTGCTCGGGGTTGGAGACCTTCTTGTTCGCGTCGGCAACGGCCGAGTCGATCTCGGCGATCAGGTCGGCGTTCTTCACCAGATCGGCAATCGGGGTGCCGGCGGGCAGGCCGTTGCGCTCGACCCAACCGGGCAGAGTCTCCGGATCGAGGGTGATCAGTGCACCGATGAACGGCTGACCGTCGCCGACGACGAGGCACTGGCTGATCAGAGCGTGCGCGCGCAGGGAATCTTCGAGGCCTGCCGGTGCGACGTTCTTGCCGCCCGCGGTGACGATGATTTCCTTCTTGCGTCCGGTGATGGAGACGTAGCCCTCGTTGTCGATCGAGCCGAGGTCGCCGGTGTGGAACCAGCCGTCGACGATGGATTCGGCAGTGGCCTTCTCGTTGTGCCAGTAGCCGGCGAACACGACCGGGCCCTGCAGGAGGAGTTCGCCGTCCTCGGCGATCCGTGCTGCATGGCCGTTGATCGGCTTGCCGACGGTGCCGACGCGCTGCGCGCTCGAGGTGTTGACGGTGATTGCGGCGCTGGTCTCCGTGAGTCCGTAGCCCTCGTAGATCGGGATGCCGACGCCGCGGAAGTAGTGGCCGAGGCGCGCGCCGAGGGCTGCGCCACCGGAGACTGCACGCTCGCACTCGCCACCCAGAGCTGCGCGCAACTTCGAGTAGACGAGCTTGTCGAATACCGCGTGCTTGAGCTTGAGTGCCAGTCCGGGGCCACCCTTTTCGAGGGATTCGCTGTATTCGATGGCGGTGGCAGCAGCCTTGTCGAAGATGCTGCCCTTACCGCCGTCGACTGCCTTCTGGCGAGCCGAGTTGTACACCTTCTCGAACACGCGGGGCACCGAGAGGATGAAGTTGGGCTTGAAGCCGGCGAACTGCTCGAGCAGCGTCGTCAGGTCCGACGTGTGGGCGACGGTGACCTTGGCGTCGAAAGCGCCGAAGGAGATCGCTCGCGCGAATACGTGGGCAAGCGGCAGGAACATCAGAGTCTTCTTGCCGGGGACCATGGACTCCGGCATCGCCAGGCGGCAGGCGTTGGACTCGGCGTAGAAGTTGGAGTGCGTCAGCTGGACACCCTTGGGGCGTCCGGTGGTTCCGGAGGTGTAGATCAGGGTCGCGGGCGAGGCAGCGGTGACCTGGTGACGACGAGTGTGCAGTTCTTCGTCGGTGATTGCCGAACCGCGACTGGACAGCTCGTCGATCGCACCCGACTCGATGACAAGAACCTCGCGGAGGGCTTCTGCGCCGTCGGTGACTTCCTTGTGAGTCTCCGCGTGCTTGGCCGTTTCGACGACCAGAAGTGTTGTCGCTGAATCCTCGAGGATCCACTGCGCCTGATCAGGGGAGGAGGTCTCGTAGATCGCGACGGTGCATCCGCCCGCAGTCCAGATGGCGTAGTCGAGAACGACCCACTCGTAGCGCGTCGCTGACAGGATAGCGACGCGGTCGCCGAGCTCGACACCTGACGCGATCAGGCCCTTGGCAACTGCGGAGACCTGCTTCGCGAATTCAGCTGCAGTGACGTCGACCCATCCACCGTTCGACGGCCTCTTGAACGGCACGAATGTGGGGTCTTCTTCGGCGTGACGGAACACGGAGTCGGCCATGGATACGTTCTCCGGAATTGAGAACGACTGTGGAACTGAGAACTCGCGCACTATTGACCCCTCCAGTGACTACTGACATTTCTGATGTGCATTGCATCACATTAGTCGTCATTTTGCACTGTCGTTACTATTCGGTAGAACTGGTCGGGCGCTGACCTGCAGTTTAGTGTGACCGCCTGTTTACAGGTACTCAGGCGACGTGTTGGAGCGTGCGACCGTGCACGGACAGCCACCGCCGAATTGCGTAGTCCAATCGGTCCGGATCCACTCCGAGTTGCTCTGCAGTAGCTGCAAGGATCTCCGAGGTGTCTCCCGGCAACTCGGTGGTGCCGAGTGTCGCGCTGATGAAGGTGTCGGCAGCGGTCCCCAGATCGGTGTGCGGAATTCCGGCCAACATCAACAGGTGGGCCCAGGTCACTTCGGAACCGTCTCCGCACGCGTCCACCCAGGCATGGTGAACGGCGTCGAGAGCGTTGTCGGAATCGGCGGCCGACAGCAGGTCCTCGACGCTGTTGATCCGCAAGTGATGGAGTTTCTCGGCGACCTGTTGGATGTGCCGTGCCTCGATCGGGACACCCGTCGCCGTGTAGCGACGCTTGTACGAGCCGATCTTGCCTGCCCACTGGTCCGAACTGCCGGCTTCCTCGAAGGTGCGGAGTAGTTCGCGTGCGCCATCCGTGACGGGTTTGTCCTCGCGGGCTTTCCGGTACGCCAGGTAGCGATCGACGACGGTCACTTCGCTGTGACCCGACGTGGACTGAACGGATTCGATGATGCACAGGGCGAGGCTCTGTCGATAAGCGTCTGACGCAACCCAGGCGGAAGGGTCGCCCAGGCGGTCACGGCACGCAGCTGCGACGGCGTCGACGGTATCGGTCGAGATGGTCACGGTTCCTCCAGAAAGCCGAATTCTTTTTGTTCCATTTGGGCTATCGGCACCGAGGAGCGAAATGTTGCACACATCACAAATTCTCAGAGATCTCTTGGACTGTGCTCAGGCTGGAGAGGTGTGCACTCAGGCGAGGAAGGACAGCACTTCGTCGTCGCTGAGTTGATGAAAGTCCTCGAATGCAGCACCGACGCCGCCTAACAGGGCAGGAACGAAGGGGCAGACGACCCGATCGGCGGAGCACGCGATCACTCTCATGGCTTCGGGGGACGCTACTGGGACAGCGACGATCACGGCGGCAGCACCCGCGGTGCGCGCGCATCGGCAGGCAACGGCGGCACTCGCGCCCGTAGCCATTCCGTCGTCGACGATCACCGCAGTGCGTCCGTGGAGGGAAACCGGGGTCCGCCCCTCGCGCAGGAGATGCGCCCGCCGTTCCAATTCGGTTCGCTCGTCGCGTTCGACGGCGACGAGTTCTCTTTTCGAGACGCGAACCGCTGCGATGACGTCGTGGTTGAGGACCCGCACGCCGCCCTCACCGATGGCGCCCATCGCCAGTTCCGGGTTGTACGGACTGCCGAGCTTGCGCACCACCACGATGTCGAGCGGAGCGTTCAGTGCCGCAGCCACCTCGGCTGCGACCGGAACTCCGCCGCGCGGGAGTCCGAGAACGACGGGCTTGTCGATACGCAAGGTCTCGAGCCGCCCGGCCAGAAATTTGCCGGCGGAAGATCGATCCCGATACTGGGTCACTGCGTTGTCCTCGAGAAGCTCGAACCCCGACCAGTTCGACGCTACTCGCTGCAGGTCACCGCGGCGAGACTGTGAACCTCCGCAGCGCGAGAGCGGGATTCTTCTCGCGTACCTCGGCGATGCGAGCAGCCGAAACGAGTGCGGTGGCGACCCCGACCTGCTCGCCAAGTGAACACATCACGACGCCCATCGGGTCGACGATCATGCTGGCACCCGCGCCGCCGCGCGCGCTCTGATCTGCCGCTGCGATGTACATCGTGTTCTCGATGGCCCGGGCGCGCACGAGAGTGGTCCAGTGGTCTTCCTTGAGCGGCCCCGGCACCCACTGGGCGGGCAGGAGCAAGATGTCTGCGCCGACGTCGACGATGCGCCGGGTGACTTCCGGGAAGCGCAGGTCGTAGCAGGTCTGGAGGCCGAAGGTCAGGCCGTCGCACCCGAAAGTCTGCGGTTCGGTGATCTCGCCCGCGCGGATCACGGCCGACTCCTGGTAACCGAAAGCGTCGTAAAGATGCAGCTTCCGGTAGGTCGCCACCAGTTCGCCGTTCGGGTCCATCGCGACGAGGGTGTTGGAGATTCTGCTCACGTCGTCGATCCGCTCGTTCATTCCTGCCACGAGGAAGATTCCGAACTCCGCGGCGACCGACGCCAGCGCCGAACCGAATTCGCCGTCCAGGTCCTCCGCGGACTCGATCAAACGCTCATCCGTCTTCGGTGCGGTGAACATCGAGTATTCCGGCGCCACGACAACTTTCGCGCCGCGTGCTGCTGCATCGGAAGCCAGTGATCGCAGTGATTCGAGGTTGGCTTTCTTGTCCGTCCCCGGGGCGAATTGGGCAATCGCGACAACGGTCTGGGAGGGGGTGGCTGCGGTGGCTTCGGTCATGCTTCTTACGCTAGGCGAAACCCGCTGGGAGGGTGGATCTGTCGTAAAAGCACCCCCGGTATGTCGTCGTGTCTATACTCTATCCGCTAAACTGCTGGTCAGGCCTAGGTCGATCTGACGTAGCTCGCCGGTAGATGACGATTCTCCGCTCCACTGCACGTAGACGCCGGTATTTAGTGCCTCGACGCGTGACGTAAGGCGAAAACGCAGGCACACACTTCGGTGACACAAGATGTCGTGCGCACACACAATTCGTGTCACAGGCGGTGTGCGATCTTGACCACTCGATGACACGCATTCGTACGTGTTCAGCGTTCACGAGGCGTCAGCGTTCGTCTCAGCGACAGTGTGCGTCATCGTGTGCGAGGGATGAACGCTGCCACATTGTCGGCCCCAGTTTGAGCGACCTCTTCGAGCATCGACAGGTATCGGCTTGTCACCTTCAGGTTGGAGTGCCCGAGTTGATCGCGTGTCGTCACGAGGTCACTGCCCGACGCAAGCGCAAGAGTTGCTGCGGTGTGGCGAGTGTCGTGAGTCCTGATGGGCGGTAGGTCGGCTTTCCTGATGAGCTGACTGAACTCACCCGCGACGTGTGCAGGGTTTAGGGGCTGCCCGGCGGGGTCGGTGAAGATCCAATCCGTTGAGCCCACACCCGCTGCCAAACGCGCTTTGGCTTGGGCGGTGCGATGAGCCTTCAGAACCTCGACACCTTCCGCACCTAACGCAATCGTGCGCTTGCCGGATTCGGACTTCGGTGTCTCAACGACAACACGAGAGTCGAGGATGATCCGTTGCCGTGCGACCGTGAGTGTGGAGTATTCCCAGTCGATGTCCGGCCACTGCAACCCTGTCATTTCACCGCGCCGAAGTCCTCGCGTGAGGAGTAGGTACCAAAGGGCATAGTTCCAATGATCGGCAGTGTGGTCGAGGAATGCGCCGACGTGTCGTGGTCTCCACACCATCACACCACTTGGGCGCGGGGCCTTCTCACGTGCGGCCTTGCGTGTGATGCCGTCCTCTTCGATGAGTCGATCAACCTCAGCGCGCCAACGGGCCTCGATAGACTTCGACCACACCACAGCTTTCGATGAAGGTGCAGAAGGCAGCTTGACGAGACGTGCCACATTGCGCTCGACGAGGCCTTCTCTCTCAGCATCGCCTAGAGCAGAGCCAAGCACCGCCTTGCACCGTTGAATCGTGGTGAGGCCACCTGCGCGAGTCTTCGCCCGTGTCGTGTCTGCAAGGTACGCATCAAATGCCCGTCGAATATGCGCGGGTCTGAGTTCGTCAATCTTGATGTTCCCGAGGTGTGGCACGATCACACGGGCGATGAGACCTTCGTACTGCGAGATCGTTCCTGCCTTGAGATGACCTCGTTTCTGCACCATCCAGTCATCCAAATATGTTGCGAGGGTTTGCCTATCAGTGACGATGATGCCCTGTGCGTATTGCTGTCGCACCTTGTCGAGTGCATCCTGGGCATCTTCCTTGGTGGCGTAGCCGCTCCTCGATAGTTGTCGTCGTTTGCCCGTCGGGTCGGTGACTCCGAGGTGCCACGAGAACAGACCGTGCGTGGCTGACCACCCGCCATTCTTACGCTTGAGCTGCGGGCATCGCGTACCGAGCTGATTTCCGTCTTCATCCCTGCATCCGCATCGCTTACGGATCGCGCCTAGTCCTGCCATTGTGGTTCCTTTCTCCAGATACAACGAAAGCCCCCCGTGTGAACGAGGGCAATCGCACGTTGGTGTGTGGCTAGTCCTTGTAGAACCGAAGACGGTCAAAGCCTTTCGTTACCAGCCAGTCCTCGAACCTGTCCCATTGAGCGTTCCAAGTGATGTTGCCGAGTGCGTTCAGGTCATCGCCTACCGGAAGGAATGCGTAGTCCAGTGGATCTGTGGGAGTCAACTCTGCCGTGCCCACTTCTATGCAGGTCCCCAGTCCGCAGTTCAGCCATATGGACTCTCGACGGCTTGAATCTGTTGTATGGATTTCACCGTCGAATTCTTCGAGACTGCGCCCCCATTGAGGATTCTTGGGCACTACGACAACCTGGCAACGCCAGTCGTTGGGGGAAGGTTCGTCCATGACGGTTAGCCACGCAACGCGCTGTCCCGCAGCTCGTGAAAGCCACTCTTGGAACAGTGACACCTGATCCTCTTGGTCCAGATTATGGAAGTAGGTGCCGGGACGCAGGGCGTAGCCCGTGGGGTCAAAGAGTCCGGTACGGGTCATCGTGGGTTCCTTTCGAGATGTGATTGCGGGCGTTCAGTTCGGTGCTGATGACTCGGTGATGTGTTGCGTGCGTGCATGTTCGGTGTTCAAGGCCGACGTGCTGACAGATTCATTCAGACATGGCCTCCTCGATCTCGCGCATGAGTCTTTTCGTCATGCCCGCTCGAAGCGTGCGCAGTTCCTTCGGGGTCCTTGTTCCCAGTTCTGCAAGGCGCGCATTGCGTTCGGCTGTCAGCGTGTGGCCCCATAGCTCCCGTGCAGTAGCGGTCACCAGATCTTGGTCCACACCCAACCGTGTTGCGGCGCGTTCGTCGGCTTCCAAGTCTTCGACGTCCGTGAAGTCCAAGACGACAGGCCGAGTCTTGATCATCTTGCCTTGCAGCATCTTACGAACCTCGTCGCGGTCTACGGCGACTTCAGGCGTGACCTGAACCTGCCCATCCCCGGCGAACCATTCAGCGAGTGGCACCTTGTATGCCACTGACAGGATCAGCAACTCTTCGACCGCGATTGATCCTCGGCGCCCATTTTCGGTGGATGCAACCTTGTCGCGTGACCAATCGAGGCCGTGCAACCGCAATCGTGTTGCGCACTGCGACTGATCCTCACCAGCTCGAATGCGTGCTGCGCGAAGGTTCTCGCCCACGGTCGCACCAGTTGTCTTCGATGTCATGTACAGAACTGTACCACTGCTCATGTGTGTGTGACACGCTCATATGAACTGACGTATTCGACGCGAAACTGCGACACGCCGTGACGGAGACTCGGCGGTTGCCAATTCGACGCATTGGTTGTTAAATGCTCCTCCCAACCGAAACGACGCATTTGGCCGTCGAAAATGAAAGGCGCACAACGTGTCTGAACTTACGCAGCAAGACATGAACGAAATGCCTCTGCTCATG
>NZ_LVCT01000185.1:0-7534 GCF_001647205.1 Rhodococcus sp. EPR-134 | reverse complement strand
TCGGTGGTTCAGCCCACAGGGTTCCGCTCCTCGTTATGCTCGAATACGGGCAATTCGACCTGTCGAACTACCACGCTCGGATCGAAGCCTTACCTCGATACATGACGACGCAGCGTGTGGCTGAAGAGGTCAAGGTTGGTCGATCGGGCGTGCTGCATTCGCCAAACTTTCCTCTAAAGGCGGTGACCACTCTGCGTGGCAGTAGGTTCCGCAAAGACGACTTGATCGCACTGCTGGACACTCACAAGTCTTGTCACGCAGGAGATTCCTGCAGTGAGGGTGACGAACACGTCTCACGCCGCATCAGGCGCAGCGCATGAAGTACTTCGGTGGGAACACGGCCAGCGATGGTGTGCGGCCTGTGTATGAACCTGACGAGTCGTTCATCATGCGTGGCGCTCCGAAGGCGTACGGGGCGAACTCAGACGCTGCAAAGCGTGAACGCGCCGCCCCTCGTCGCACTCGTGCTCAACACGTCACTGCCGGTGACGAGCAGGCACAACGATTGGCCGAGAACTGGAATCGGAATCCTTGGGGTTCAACAACTAACCAAGAGAGCAGGATTCAACGATGACCGAGAAGTCCACACCCAAAGTGTCGGTTGCATATCCCGCACCTGACATGGCGGCCGTCAGGGCAGACTTGGAGTCGCGGTTCGAAGGGCTGACAGGCAAGGCGTGCATCGGTCGTGCCAATCACTTCCCCCATGGCCCCGACGGTGAGTATGTGAAACGCGCCGACTGGCGACAGGATTTCTTCGAGTATCCAGCGGAGAAGCGAAAGATGTACGCACACATCGAAAAGTATGCGCTCGAACACTGGGATATGTTCGCCTCCAGTGTGACGTTTCCTGACGAGATTCGAGGTGATGGGCTTTCGCTGCCTTCGAGCATCCTCAAGTTCGAGTACGACGCACCCACACCTGACGGGTTGGACTTGCTGAGGACCCTGGGCGCACGTCTCCATCGCAGCGGGCGAGATGGGCACGTTCACGTATACCTCCTCATGGACAGGCTACTTACCCCCGTCGAGGTTAAGGCCTATTCGCTCAGGTTGGCTCGGGCGTGTGGAATTACGAACAGTGACGGCGGAGGCAAGTGGGGTGACTCCGAGCAGACACGCATTCGTGGCACATGGAACCACAAGCCCGAGGCCATGCGCATGGTCGCCATGGACAAGGACGGACGTTCGTTCCTGGGGCGCCCAGTCTCTGTGGAGCGGTTCAACAAGGTGCTTCCTGAGTCGTCTAATCATGTTGTGAAACACGATGACTCGTCGCCAGCGTTGTTGGTCGCTGAGCGTGTCACCAGGACGCGGCTAAGGGGTGGCGGGGAGCGTGCAACGATTCGCTCGATGATGCGCGAGGGTGATCCGGGTGACGGCACCGAACGGTTCAAGCGAACTAAGCTGCTCGTGCGGCTGTGCAACGAAGCAGGCTTCACACAGAACGAGACGCTGTGGATTCTCGAACAACACGAACCGTCTGTTGAGAAGTTCGGCAAGCGGTTGGCCGGCCAGGTCATCGCGTGCTGGGACCAGGACACCCGGCCCACACCCGCTGGCGCAATCGAAGTGTTGGGGGATGACGGGGACTCCGAGGATGACGACGAGCTATACAACCCTGACCTTTCGCTCGCCGACCAGTTGAGGCGGTTGGGCACGTGGAATTACGACAGCCTGATGGGTGCGGAGTTCAAGGAGCTCAACTGGCCTATCGACGAGTTCATCGCTGAGGGTCTGACCCTGATTGCCGCTGCGCCGAAGATCGGCAAGTCGTACCTCATGCTGAACATCGTCGTCTCCATGGCATGGGGGCTGGGCGAGGCGCTAGGGAACATGTCAGCACAGGAAGGCGCGGCGCTCATTATCTCAGTGGATGACCCGTCGCCGCGTCGTATGCAGAACCGGTTGAACGAGGTCACCACGGCGATGAACCTATCGCCAAGGGACCGCAGGCATCCCATCACGATCATGGAGAAATGGCCTTATGTGGGCGAGGGCGGAGGCGAGTTGCTCGACGCATACCTGTCTGAGCACCAGGAATGCCGATTGGTTGTGATCGACACGTTGGACCAGATTCGCGTCGATGGGAAAGCCAATGCCACACCGGGCAAGGCCGACCAGAAGGTGATGAAGGAACTCAAGGGCATTGCCGACAAGCACGGTGTGGCCATTATCGTCATCGCCCACGACAGGAAGAACAAAGACTCCGCGGACTTCCTCGACGCTGTGTCAGGGCACCGAAAGATAACGGGCGGTGCGGATACCGTCCTGTTCCTCAACCGCGTACGGGGCAAGAACGAGGTCAAGTGCTCGATCACTGGCCGTGACGTTCTCGAACGTGACGAGCACTTCCAGCTTGAGTTTCCATTGTGGGTCCACGAAGCGATCGACGAGGTTGGAGAAGTGGTGATGACCGTGGAGGACTACGTGCTGCAGTTCTTGCGCGACCACCCGAACGGCGGGCTGGCTAAGAGTATCGTCAAGGAGTACCCCGAACTGAATGAGGCCGGTGTGCGACAGGCGCTCACTCGGCTGAAAGATGCACGTCGCATCAAGCAGCCGAACGGCCTTCGCACGCCTTACGTGTTGCCCTAGTCGCCTTACTCGCGTGCGTGCCCGGGCGGGCGGGTGCAGGCGCGCAGTCTGCGTGCGCGTGCCCGCGTAATGAAAATCCAAATGTTGTCACTTTGTCACGATGTCACTATGAGGCGTTCAGGCGATGCGCTCGTGACATCGTGACATCGTGACATCGAGTGTCGCGGGCACACGCGCACGATCACGCAGTCTGCGCCCGTATGTGGGTGTGCCCGCGCGTCCCGCGTGAGTAAGGCCAATCGGGGCCGATATGAAAATGCGTTCGCAGCGGTGTGGGAATGAAATATGTTGTCTACCTGGTTCTTACGTCGTGCCCACGCGCAAGGAAGGCCCGGACGGAGGACCTTGATGTGCAATGATGTTCGCAATGGCACTCGACCAAAGGTGCTGAAAGCAAAGGATTCTCAGGAGGAAGACATGGGAAGTATCGTCAAGGCTATGCGTACCGAGACTACGGATGACGGCGTGACTTACTACGTCGCTGCCGCACTGGACCTGCATTTCATCACCGATGAGCGTGACCACTGCCCAGACTGCTCGACGCCTGCCATTCTGGTTCAGGACTGCAAGAAGTACTTCGTCAAGACATGGTCACAGCCACTGCATGACGACCATTGCCCATCGCTGCGCGCAGACCTGGCGGCTATCGCGAACTCGGCTGTCAACGTGTAGCGCGACTCGACTCGACAGGCGGGGCATCTACCCAGGTGCCTCGCCTTTCTTTTTCTCGCTGCAAGTGCTGGTGACGCCTTGGAGGTCGCCGAACGAACACATGCACGACTCGCACGATTACAGGCGACACGGACAAACTCGGGGATCTGTGCGGATGGCTGTGAATCGAACGACGCAGCCGTTGAACTTCGCGGGCGTGTACGTAGTACGGATCAGATGGAATCGAAATCTATTGAAAGGTAAAGGCTATGGCTAGAAAGCTGATCGCCCGCATCTATCCGGGTGACGAACGCCTGGAGGACTTGGGTGTGGACGAAACTGATCGAGAACCATTGGGGTACAAATTCTTTGTCGATGACCTCGACGAGATTCTGATCGTGGACGACGAGGATCTGTGCGAGTGGTGCACCGTCGAGTATGTGCTCGTGGACCTCGAAGGTGATGACGACTCTGTGTCGACAGGTCCGGTGATTCATCGCGAAGAGTGCGAGTCGAAGCAAGAGGAGTTCCGCGAGCTGGTGCGCAAGATGCCGTTTAACCCAAGCATCAAGAGTCTCGATGCTTGATCAGTCGTAAGACGAGTTCTCGAGTAAGGCAACGCAATAGATCGCATGTGTGCAGGTTTGTGTCGGTGACGGACACGCTGACATCTGTGATCCGTCCACATGCGGGATTCATTGCATACCAACGTCACAGGTGCTCACGCCGCATCTGGGACGTCTTAAACGATCCGATATGACGAACGATAGGAGCGACACATGAACGACGATCATCCAGGCATGGCACGGGAAGACTACATGCGCGAGTGTGGGCTGACGGCGGAGCAGTACAAGTCCAGGTTCGGGTACCGCAAGCGCACACAGGGGTGGAGGGCGAGACCATTGGTTGAACGTCCCGCGAATGGGTGGCCTGTGCGTGTGGTCAAACGATGCAGATGTCCAGAGTCATTACTGGCCTTCGGGTTTGAACACATGACAGGTCGAAATGCTGCGCAATGCTTGGCTGAGGGCTGGCCTGAGTCTCGCGCCAGTTACTGCAGTGACCTGTACGGCAGTTCGTACATCGAAGGTGATGGGCTCTATGGGTTCATGCACGACGCGACGGGTGTGAAGTGCGTGCGGCTGTTCGACACTCTCGCCGAGGCCCAGGAGCGACAGGACGAGTACTTCGAGGCCATTGGTCAGTTCCAACCCGACGCGCTGCATGTGGTGTGGGATTTAACGCAGATTGTCGTCACCGTCGATTGAACGCTCCGGCACTTTTGTCTGACGCATGTCTGAGGTCGCGCCCGCACGCTACAAGGTTCGGGGGTTGGCGCGTTGACGTGCAATGATGCTCGCATGTCGGGCACTGAAAGGTGTTCGTAAACAGGAGGATTGGAAAGGACTAAGGCAATGGGAACTCGATTTCATTGCGTGATTGCTGAAGACGTAACTGCTCTTCAGTTCGTTGACCCAGTCTCGATGCTGGACTTCATCGCGGACGACGGGGAGCTGTGCGGGCATTGCTCTTCTCCCGCAGTGATCATTCACTCACCGCTTCTGGCGGTTCCGATTGACGCAGAGCTGGTCCACGACTCGACGTGCCCATTGTCTGGGTCCAAAGTTGCTCAATCGCAAGATGATAAGGAGATTCATGTATACCACTGAGGAACTGCTCGCGCTGCGTGAGAAGTTGGTCGCGCAGGGGGCTACCTACACTCGCGAAGCCATTGAGGCAGATGCGGCGATGTTCGACGAGATGCGGGCCAAGGTCCGAGCCGAGAGCGAGGAAGCGCACAACGCGGTAGATGCGGCTCGTGCTGAGCTGACCCAACCTCCGACTGACGTTGCATCGAAGGCGTTGGCAGAGAGCATGTTTGCGCGTCTTTGGCCGAGCGTTCAGGAATCCATCAGCGATACGCGGGACATCGACGGTGGAATCTCCGAGGCGTACTCGGCGATCATGCGGGCCGACAACGCGGTGCGTCCGTTGCTGACGCAGTCGATCGTTGAGGTGTTGCGCAAGAACGGTTTGCGTGACTACACCATCGACGCGAATCTGCTGATTCCTTTGTCGCCCAAGCTGTCAGCAGCATTCACTGAGCGAGATGTGGCTATGCGCCACGAGATTCGCGGGCTGCACAACATCGACCAGCTCCAACACAACATTGATATGCCACAGTTCGTGGCTCCGACGGAACAGGAATAGACACCATGCCCAACACAGTCATTGAAGCGCAGGAAGCAACAGAGTCCGCCGAGCAGGCTGTCGTCACCGCGCACGAGAAGATCGCCACACTCGAACGGAAGGTGATCAATGGCGACGGCAAGGTCACTGCCGCGCAGATCACTGCGGCGAAGGAACAGGCTGCATTCGCTGAACTGCAGGCGTCCGCTGCCCAGAACGAGGAGGCCCGCGTACGTGAAGCTGTTTACCAGGCAGAACTTGCCGAGTTCATGGCTGAATACGAGGAGTTCGCGTCTACCGACATGGAACCCCTGCGTGAGGCGTACAACCTCGCGGTCGTTGGATTGGCTGAGTTCATCTCTCTCGTAAAGGAGCGCAAGGAGTACGAGCGATCCATTCGGTTGAAGGCGCGTCCGTTGAATCTCGGAGGGCCCGATCGGACGAACGAACCGGTGTGGAAGGACAGGGAGCGTTGGCATTCCATCGTGATGCCCAGTGAGGTCGCAACAGTTGTCGACTATGTCCGGCACGAGGCGGAGAACGGGTATCCGGTGTCGGCGGGTCGCGTCACCACCCACATGTTTCACACCGATGCCCGCAGGGCCGACATGGCGACGATCAGGTCTGCTCCGCGAGGTGCTTACCGTGAGGCGGCAAGGCCGTTGCTGGACGCGTTGGTGAAGGCGTACACCGAGGAATGATCGCTATCCCCGCGTATGGGCATCGGTGTTCATACGCGGGGTTTGTGTCCAGAGAAAGGAACATGTTGTGGCTTCCCCGAAGAAGGTTGTCACCGCGGCGGTGAAACGACGTGAGGCTGTGAAGCTGCGGGCGCACGGGCTGAGCATTCCGGCAATCACCAAGCGTGTGGGCTACAACTCGGACAAGGTGACGCGGGAGGCGATACGGCAGGAGCTGAAGAGCGCCGACCGTGAGGACCTCACTCAGCTGCTCGAACTCGAGATGATGCGACTCGACAAGATGACTGTCACCGCGATGAACGCTGTCCAAGCAGGTGACCTCAAAGGTGTTGATGCAGGGCTGCGCATCATGGCCCGCCGGGCCGCATACACAGGACTCGATGCGACCCAACGCGAGAACGACTACTCAGATGTCGATCGCTGGCTTGCGGGAGATGCAGAGGTTGACTTCGAGATAGACATCAACGAGGTCTTGGGTGACGAACTCGATGACGACGAGATTCCCGACGACCTCGACTGATTGACCTGGGCAGGCATTGGCGCGAACCTCCGCTGCCTTACTGTCCGACCATTGACCCGCATGACTCCTTCCCGCGCTGAAGTCATGCGGGTCTTTGGTAGGCAATTGATGATGTGTCAGACGCGCGTGATGTCGCTGTGCTCAATCGCCGCGTGATGACGCCGGCAAGGCCATGTTCCAGATCGGCCGTATGCGCCTCGTGCTCGGTATGACGAGCAATCACATGTGCGCGCACGTGACAGGTGCGAGGCTTTCGCTGACCGTCAACACGCACGCAGGAACGATGCGCGACTGCACGGTGGGTGTAGATGATGACAAGACTGTCGGTGCCGGTCGGTATTTTTCAAGCGCAACTCTATGGTTGGTCACTCTCTGGGAGGCAGCACGGTGGCGGTATCACGGGTAACTATTGCTGAATTGAACAGGCGCAACAGGAAGTCGCCCGGGGAGGACGAGCAGCCACTTGGTGAAATGCCGTCGCCTGTCGACCGGCTCGATGACGCGCTCGCCGGAACTAGGTCGAGTCTCGAGCTGATTGATTCGGTCGATGATTGGCTCGCCAGCTATCTCCAGCCCTGGCTGAGTGGCTACTTCGAGGGTGCGGGTTCGACAGTGTTGAACGAGGTTACGCGCAACCGACGTGAGCCTAAAGCTCAGCATTATGAGAATTATGTTGCTTACTTGCCTCAGAATGAGCTGCCCGAGGTTCTTCACCTGGCATTGCGCTTCGGTGCGCGAGCCATCGAAGACGGCCGAATGCCGGACACCAGGCATTCCCTGGATTCTCGCGAACTGGAGAAGATTCTTAGTGAATCTGGCTTCTACCTTTCCGCCACCCCCACGGGGTTGGAATATCGGGTTGACCCGACAGTCG
>NZ_LVCT01000184.1:0-6766 GCF_001647205.1 Rhodococcus sp. EPR-134 | reverse complement strand
CTACACCCTGACGCCACTGAATCTATTGCCGAGGCGATCCGTGCAGTCGAGGCGGTGATGATCCCCACGGTGGTTCCCAAGGATTTGAAGGCAATCTATTCCAAGGGTGTGGGCGCACTCAAGCAACAGAAGGACAAATGGCGGCTTGCGATCGAGACCCAGAACGGTGCGGACGACATCGACGTGGTTATCTCGATGCTGGACCGGCTGGGCACCGCGCATCTTGAGCGCCACGAGGGCAACGTAGCCAAAGGCGTGGATACGGTTGAGTCAGCGCGAGCGTGCGTGCATCTCGCGGCGACACTCGTGCAGTGGTTCTCGATGGGCGCGGTAGTCAAGAGATGATTTTCGTTCTCACTCAGTGGAGGCCCTGATGCGTGTGGGACGGTCGATACAGAAGGCAATCGACGAGGCGCAAGCCGGAGACCTCGAGAGCGCAATGATGCACGCCTGCAATGCGGTAGACGGAACTGCCGCAAAGGTGCTTGAGCACATTTCCGGAAACAACCTTCGATTCACCACGTTCATCCGTGACAACTACGACATCTTCGGTCCCATGGCAGCGCCAGGTGTAAACGTGCGCGAGTCGAGGTTCCCGGTGAAGGTCGAGCGCCCGAAAGCGCCGGGCGGTCTTCCCGACATTGCTGACGTGGTTTACGGGATACATCGCTGCTGCCACGGACATGGCGACGCGTTGCCCGACGGGTTCGAGTTCATGGATGACGGACCCGAAGTCGGTCTCATGCGCATGCACTTCGAACGTGGAAGTGTGCGCTTGAGTAAGAGCACCATTTACGGCTTGCTTGCGTTGGCAGTGCTCGAACCGGCTAATACTGGCGAGACCATCCCGAACGACTATCGACTGACCTACAACGATCAGGCATTCTTCATCCACGATTGGTGGGGGAAGAAGGATGAGTTTCGAGAAGTCCTGAAGGAACGGGACCTGCCATCCGTGGTACTCGACTTCTCTGAATGGGCACGCGATGCGCAGGAGCCGAAGGGTGTTGTTGCACCTTCTACGGTTTCAAAGGTTCAGACAGGGGTCTCACGGTGAGCGACGAGTCGCGGAATCCGGCCCTAGCACTGCACGACATCCTGAATCGTCTGTGGAATACAGGCGGGGTAAAGGTGCAAGACGGTTGGCATGCTGTGTTGTCGGCACAAGTCGGAACGCTTGATTTCGCACAACGGCATGGTGAAGTTGTCGGGCTTCTGAACCTCGTGGGTGAACGTCTTCGAGGGCTACCCGACAACAACAGAACTCGGATTCGCTGTGAGGAGTATGTGCCTCAGTGGCATTCAGCGATTGTGTTTCGAGGTTTGTGGAACAGTGCGGCCAATTCCACGGCGCAGAGCGTAATCAGTGTTCCCGCGCTTCATCAGCTTGAGAGCCTGGGCGAGCAGTTCGATAGCCTCTTCGGCTACGAGGACACCGAGCTGTCGGAGGTCGCGGTAACTGACCTTCGGTCGAGCCTGCAGGAATGGCGCAACTTGCTCGATAGCGCTGACTTGCCCAGGGGCATGACAAATCAGATTCGGGGCGAGATCGACCACATCGAATGGCTCCTGGCGAATGTGGACCTTTTCGGTAGCGCGCCAGTCGTGAATCGCTCGCGGCAGTTAGTCGGCAGTGGAGTAATGGCCATGGCGACTCGACCGAGTCTTGCAACTCGAATCAACGCTGCGTTGGCGGGTGTGGTTGCTTTCCTGACGCTGACCAATTCGGGTGTGGAGCAGGCGAATGGAATTCTGGAAGGCGTGCAAGAAATGGCAACGCACGTTCAGTCGATCGCAGACGGGGAGCGGTCGGAACCTGCCGAGCCACGTCAGTTAGGGCCTGCGGATATCCCAACGCAGAGTGACGGTGAGATTATTGATGTCGAGGCAGAGGACGAAGCCGCAAGCTGATCGTGGCATCGAGCTCGATGATCTGCGTATGGGTGCGCATGTGAATGTGTACGTCAGTGCATCGCGGGTCGTGAGCATTGATCTCAGCGTCGGTGCGGGTAGATGCAATCGTGTCCTACGCTCCGAAAGGGCGGAACCTGGCATGTATCAGATGTCAGGTCCCGCCCTTTGGTCTTGACGGTGCTTAGGTTTCCTCTGCGCGCAATGCAGCGAGGTCGCCCGAGTAGGTTGCTTCGTCACTCGCGAGGTGCGTGAAGGCCTGCAATGCGGTGTGGCCCAGTTCGCGCATGAGGCGGATCGTCAATGCAGCAGCAGTGAAGCTGGTTGGGTCGTACCCGTCGAGAGGCAGGATTCCACACCCATCGTCGAGGTTCGTCCAGATGAGACCTGCAATCGTGTCGTCATTCGCGAGGACGAACCACCTACCGGGGCCGGTGCAATCGCCGGGGTAGTTCGGCAGCTTGTAGCCCTTGATCAACTCGTCGGTGATGACCTCCCATGTCTCGTCTGCGATGGGCAGGAATTGCATCGGGATCGGGTCCCCGAATGCGGCCATATGAATCAGCCCTCGGCTTCATCACTCGATGCGGCGGGTGTGGGATTCGCCTCTACTCGAACCTTGCGCGCGACGTCGTATGCCTCGAATCCCTTCTTGACTTTGGCAACGTCAGCGGGCTTGAACACGTACGACTTTCCTTCCTTTGTCACGAGCGCCTTTCCTTGCGGCGTACGCAGGAACACGCGCAACGACTTCGCGTCGGTTCCGATCTGCTGGGCAACATCCTTGCTGGTCAGCGTCTTGACTTCGGCCATGATGACTCCTTGGTTCGGGTGCATCTGTGGTGATGCGTGGCAGCAACGTACAAGACGAACAGCCCCAATCCGAAAGGTTGCATCCGTCGAACAGGCACTCGAACAACGCTGCGTGTCACCTTCTTGTCACATGCAAATCGAGAAAGTGCGTTCTGACCTGCATTACCAGGTCAGCGCCCCGCGTGTGTTCCTGCAGGTGGGGTATCGGCTAAACTGCTGGTCAAATGAGTGATATTGAGCGTGACCCCGAACCCCCAACATTTGCCGACCTCGACATCGATGATCGGGTACTGAAGGCACTGTCAGACGTGGGCTACGAGTCGCCCTCGCCCATTCAGGCTGCCACCATTCCGCCGCTGCTCGAAGGCAAGGACGTCGTCGGTCTCGCACAGACCGGTACCGGCAAGACCGCAGCCTTCGCAGTTCCAGTCCTGTCGCGGATCGACACGTCGATCAAGCAGACCCAGGCGCTGGTGCTTGCTCCCACGCGTGAGCTGGCGCTTCAGGTTGCCGAGGCATTCGGCAAGTACTCCGCGCACATCCCCGGACTCAACGTCCTGCCGATCTACGGTGGCCAGAGCTACGGAGTCCAGCTGTCGGGCCTGCGCCGCGGCGCACACGTCGTCGTCGGTACCCCGGGTCGTGTCATCGACCATCTCGAAAAGGGCACCCTGGATCTGACCAATCTCAAGTACCTCGTTCTCGACGAGGCCGACGAGATGCTCAAGATGGGGTTCCAGGAGGACGTCGAGCGCATCCTCCGCGACACCCCCGGCGACAAGCAGGTCGCCCTGTTCTCCGCAACGATGCCCGGCTCGATTCGCCGGATCTCGAAGCAGTACCTGAACAATCCGGTCGAGATCACCGTCAAGTCCAAGACGTCGACCGCCTCGAACATCACGCAGCGCTACATTCAGGTTGCTCATCAGCGCAAGCTCGATGCACTGACCCGAGTCCTCGAGGTCGAGGCATTCGAGGCGATGATCATCTTCGTCCGTACCAAGCAGGCCACCGAAGACCTGGCGGAGAAGCTGCGCGCCCGCGGGCACTCGGCTGCCGCGATCAACGGTGACATCGTCCAGGCACAGCGTGAGCGGACCATCGGTCAGCTCAAGAACGGCGCCCTCGACATCCTCGTCGCGACCGACGTTGCCGCTCGAGGCCTCGACGTGGATCGAATCTCCCACGTCGTCAACTACGACATCCCGCATGACACGGAGTCGTACGTCCACCGCATCGGTCGTACCGGCCGCGCCGGTCGTCAGGGTGACGCGTTGCTGTTCGTCGCCCCGCGTGAGCGTCATCTGCTCAAGTCCATCGAGAAGGCGACCCGTCAGCCGCTTGCGGAGATGCAGCTTCCCAGTGTCGACGACGTCAACGCCCAGCGCGTGGCCAAGTTCGGTGACTCCATCACCGAGAGCCTGGCCTCGGAGAATCTCGCGATGTTCCGCAAGATGATCGAGGACTACGACCAGGAACACGACGTTCCGCTCATCGACATCGCTGCCGCTCTGGCGTTGCAGTCGCGCGACGGCGAAGCATTCTTGCTTTCTCCCGAGCCGCCGGCACCGCCGCGTCGTGAGCGCGAGCCTCGTGAACCACGTCCTCCCCGTCGTTTCGACGATGGCCCGGCCCCGCGCTCGCGTGGGCCCGAGGGCCAGGAGCTGGCCGCGTACCGCATTGCAGTCGGCAAGCGTCACCGCGTCGTTCCGGGTGCCATCGTCGGTGCCATCGCCAACGAGGGTGGGCTTCGTCGAAGCGACTTCGGGCACATCAGCATTCGCCCGGATCACAGCATCGTCGAGCTGCCGGCCGACCTCTCCAACGAGACTCTCGAAGCTTTGCGTCGCACACGCATCTCCGGCGTCCTGATCCAGCTGCAGCCTGATTTCGGGCCGCCGCAGGGACGTCCGAGTGGCCGTGGCGACCGTGGTGGCCGGGACGATCGTGGTGGACGTGACGACCGCCGCGGTGGCGGACGCGATCGCTACAACGACTGACATACAGCTTCAACGACTGTCATGAAGACTGAAACAGGCGCTGCCCTCCGCGAGGAGGACAGCGCCTGTTTTCTGTGTGGGGGGGCAAGGCGCTGCGCGGTATCAGATCGGCGTCGGTGCGAGGGCGCCGTTCTTCCGGGCGTTGGTGTCGAACTGCGTGCGGTACAACTCGGCGTAGCGGCCGCCGCGCGCGAGCAGTTCCTCATGGTTGCCGCGCTCGACGATCTGGCCTGCCTCGACGACAAGGATCAGGTCCGCGGAACGGATCGTCGACAATCGGTGAGCGATCACCACCGCAGTCCGCCCGGCGAGTGCTTCGCCGAGTGCTTCCTGAACCGCAGCTTCCGACGTCGAGTCGAGATGCGCGGTGGCCTCGTCCAAGATGACGACGCGAGGCTGGGCCAGGAGCAGGCGTGCGATGGTCAGGCGTTGACGCTCGCCGCCCGAGAGGCGGTAACCGCGTTCACCCACCACGGTCTCCAGTCCGTCGGGCAGCGACGCAACCAGGTCGGTGAGCCGTGCGCGCTCCAGAACCTCACGCAGATCTTCTTCGGTGGCATCCGGTCGCGCAAGGAGCAGGTTGGATCGAAGGCTCTCGTGGAACAGGTGCCCGTCCTGCGTGACCATGCCGACGGTCTCCCGGATGGAATCGGCACTGAGGTCGCGGACGTCGACGCCGCCCAACTCGACCGAACCGGAGTCGATGTCGTAGAGGCGCGGAATCATCTGCGCCACGGTCGACTTTCCGGCACCGGACGTGCCGACCAAGGCGACCATCTGTCCTGCTTCGGTGCGGAACGACAGGTCGTGCAACACGTCCTCGCCGCCGCGGGTGTCGAGGATCGCGACTTCCTCCAGGGACGCGAGAGACACCTTGTCCGCGGATGGGTAAGCAAAAGTGACGTTCTTGAACTCGACGGACACCGGGCCCTGCGGCACCGTGCGTGCATCGGGCTTCTCGGTGATGAGCGGCGCCAGATCGAGAATCTCGAATACCCGCTCGAAGCTGACCAGGGCGCTCATGACGTCCACCCGGGCGCTGGCCAGTGCGGTCAACGGCGAGTACAGCCGCGTCAACAACAATGCCATCGCCACGACGGCGCCTGCGTCCAACTGTCCGCGCAGCGCGTAGAAACCGCCGAGTCCGTAGACGAGGGCAAGAGCAAGGGCCGAGACCAGCGTCAGCGCTGTGACGAAGACGGACTGCAGCATTGCGGTCCGGACTCCGATGTTGCGCACACGCCTGGCGCGAACCGCGAACTCCGCAGATTCTTGCGACGGGCGGCCGAACAGCTTGACCAGAGTCGCGCCGGGAGCGGAGAACCGCTCCGTCATCTGGGTGCTCATGAGCGAATTATGGTTGGCTGCTTCACGATTGAGTGCTGCAAGTTTGGCGCCCATGCGCCGTGCGGGGATGACGAAGATCGGGAGAAGTAGCAGCGCGAGGACGGTGATCTGCCAGGAGATCCCGAGCATGACGATCAGCGTGATCACCAGGGTGACCAGATTGCTGACCACTCCGGACAAGGTGTCGCTGAAGGCGCGCTGAGCGCCGATGACGTCGTTGTTGAGACGGCTTACCAGTGCTCCGGTTCGAGTTCTGGTGAAGAACGCGATGGGCATCTTCTGGACGTGATCGAAGACGGTGGTGCGCAGATGCAGGATCAGGTCTTCGCCGATGCTGGCCGAGAGCCACCGGGTCAACAGTCCCAGAGCGGCTTCGAGAAGTGCAACCAGTGCGATCAGGGCGGCAAGTTTGACGACCACGTCGACGGCGTCGCCGCCGACTATCGCGTTGACCACGCGCCCGGCCAGGACAGGTGTTGCCACGGCAAGCGCAGCAGTGACGACACTCAGTACGAGGTACCAGCTGAGGTTGCGTTTCTGTGGAACTGCGAACGTCGCGATCCGCTTCAGTGTCGCCTTCGAGAACGGGCGCCGATCTTCTTGCGCGTGCATCGCGTTGTACATCGCGTTCCACGCGGTGACTTCCATACTCATGACTTCGCCCCTCCGGTCGCCGGCCACGAAGATTACGTGGC
>NZ_LVCT01000183.1:0-3015 GCF_001647205.1 Rhodococcus sp. EPR-134 | reverse complement strand
CGCTCGAGGATGCGTTCATGAAGTTGACCGGGGACGATGTCCAGTACCACGCATCCGGTATCGATCCGGGTGTCGGTGCACACCACGCAAATACACAGCTGGCAAATACACAGCAGGCAAACACGCAGCAGGCTATGGGAGGTGCACTGTAATGGCTGTTCTCAGTGCGGAACGTATCAAGATCACCACGACCAAGTCGCCGCTGTGGTGCACGATCATCATCATCGTGCTCGGGTTGGGACTCGCTACCGTTTTCGGACTGAGCGCCAAGTCGTCGCTCAGCGGCCCCAACGGTGCAATGATGCCGACAGTTTCGGGGGCACTCAGTGGAGTGACCGGCTTCGGTGTGTTGGTTCTGATGATCATGGCGGCCCTCGCGATCACCAGCGAATATCGTTTCGGGACCATCCGAACCACATTCCAGGCCGTTCCGAACCGCGCCTCGGTGCTCATCGCCAAAGCGGGCCTCATCGGTGGGTTCGGAGCGGTGCTGACTCTCGTGTTGTCGTTCGGCGCCTTCGCCCTCACGAAGGCCACGGCAGGTGACGCCGGAAGATTCCTGACTCTGTCCGGCGACGAGAACTGGCGGGTCGTCTACGGAACACCGATCTACGCGTTCTTCTGCGTAGTTCTAGCCGTCGGAGTCGGCGCGTTGCTCCGGCAGTCTGCAGGTGCGATCGCGCTTCTGCTGTTGTGGCCCTTGCTGATCGAGAATCTTTTCAACCTGTTCGGAAGTATCGGCGAGAAGATCATGCCGTTCCTGCCGTTCATGAACGCCAACAATTTTCTCGGTTCCGGCGGTAGCGTCGATTTCCACTGGGGACCCTGGGGCAGCCTGATCTACTTCGCCCTCTTCGTGCTCGTCGTATTCGGTCTCAGCATCGTCGTCGTGAACAGGCGGGATGCATAGGCACACGGATCAGACGGGCTGATTCTGCTTACGCCAACGGGCGTTCAGGAAACCCAATGCCGCGATCACGAGGAACAACACGGTGGTCGAGATCAACTGTGCACGGGCATCGGCGTCGAAGAGCATGAGGACGACGAACACACCGAGCATCGCGAGTGTCGCGTAGCTCAGATACGGGAACAGCCACATCCGAACCGTCAGCTTGCCCGACGCTTCGAGTTGTTTTCGCAGTCGCAGATGCGAGACGACGATGAAGATCCAGATGACCAGCAGCGCAGCGCCGACTGCGTTGAGCAGGATGCCGAGCAGGTCGTCGGGGAGCAGCCAGTTGAGCAGGACGCTGACGAAACCGAAGAACACCGACAGCAGAACGGCATTGGTCGGAACTCCGGTGCTCGACAGTTTCGCCATGAAGGCGGGTCCGTCGCCGCGGCGCGAAAGTGAGAACGCCATGCGAGAGGTGCCGTAGATGTTGGCGTTGAAGGCGGAAAGCAACGCCACCACTACGACGAGTTCCATGAACCCGGCAACGCCTGGAATGTTCGCCTTGTTCAGGACGGCCACAAACGGGCCGCTCTCGAGTTCGGGGTCGTTCCAGGGCAGCACCAGAACCATGATCGAGATGGCGCCGATGTAGAAGACGCTGATGCGCCACACCACGCTCCGGACAGCGACGGCGATGGAGCGTTCCGGATTCTCGGATTCGGCTGCGGCGATGGTGACGATCTCGATCCCACCGAAGGCGAATGCCACGACGAGAAGTCCTGCGGCAATGCCGGACAGCCCGTTGGGCATGAAGCCGCCCTGGCCGAACAGATTGCTCGTACCGACCGGGTCGGTATCGGGGAGGATGCCGAACACCAGCAGGACACCGATGATCAGGAAGCCGATGATGACGGTGACTTTGATTGCGGCGAACCAGAACTCGAACTCACCGAAGTTGCTGACTTTTGCCAGGTTCACCACGGCGAAGAACACCACGAAAACCAGGGCGACAACCCATTGCGGGATCGACGGCACCCAGTCGTTCACGATCGCCGAAGCCCCGGTGATCTCGGCGCCCAGCACCATGATCAGCATGAACCAGTAGAGCCAGCCCATCACGAAGCCGGCCCACTCGCCGATCCCCAGGCGCGCGTAGTGAGAGAAGGAACCGCTGGCCGGGATCGCGGCGCCCATCTCGCCGAGCATGCGCATCACGAACACCACGACGGCGCCCGCAAGGATGTAGGAGATCAGGACGGCCGGCCCGGCCTTGGCGATACCGACGCCGGTTCCGAGGAACAGGCCGGCGCCGATGGCCGAGCCCAGGCCCATCATCGTCAGATGGCGGACCTTGAGGCCGTGGCCGAGAGCAGTGGTTGTTCCGTCGGAGACGTCGGTGCTACTCATCAGTCGTTGGCGTGCAAAGCAGCGTTCAGTTCGACGCCGGTGCCCTTCCACGGCACGACCTCGACGGCACCCGAGACCGAGTTACGACGGAAGAGAAGGTTCGACTTGCCGCTCAGTTCCTTGGCCTTGACGACGGTTCCGTCCGGGCCGGTGACCTTGGTGCCGGCGGTGACGTAGAGGCCCGCTTCGAGGACGCAGTCGTCGCCGAGCGAAATGCCGAGGCCGGCGTTTGCGCCGAGGAGGCAGCGCTTGCCGAGGGAGATCGTTTCCTTGCCTCCACCGGAGAGGGTGCCCATGATCGAGGCGCCGCCGCCCACATCGGATCCGTCGTCGACGACGACGCCCGCGGAGATGCGGCCTTCGACCATCGAGTTGCCGAGGGTTCCGGCGTTGAAGTTGACGAAGCCCTCGTGCATGACGGTCGTTCCGCTGGCGAGGTGTGCACCGAGTCGGACACGGTCCGCGTCACCGATGCGAACTCCGGACGGCACGACGTAGTCGACCATGCGGGGGAACTTGTCGACGCTGAACACGGTCACGACGCCGCGGATGCGCAGACGCGAGCGAACCTGCTCGAAACCTTCGACGGCGCACGGGCCGAAGTTGGTCCACACGACGTTGCTGAGCAGGCCGAACTGGCCGTCGAGGTTGACACCGTGGGGTGCGACGAGACGGTGCGAGAGGAGATGGAGGCGCAGGTAGACGTCATGTGC
>NZ_LVCT01000182.1:0-5464 GCF_001647205.1 Rhodococcus sp. EPR-134 | reverse complement strand
GAAGGAATATCTGTTCCCTCGACGTTCTCGGTACCGGTCTTGTCGAATGTTCCCAGCTCCGGTGCCGGGAACCAGGTGTCGAGGACGGTTCCGTCCGCGGTCACGTTGGCGATACCTACTGCTGTTGCTCCCTGTGCGCTCACGGGACTAGAGATTACTGGGTGGTGGGTGCACCGGCCTAGGCTGGTGCGTGTGAGCATCCTCGATCTTGCTTCGGACCCCATCGACTTGACGGCCGCCCTGGTCGACATCCCCAGCGTCTCGCACGACGAATCCGTCATTGCGCAGGCTGTCGAGGATGCGCTGCGTGAGCAGACTTCGGGCTTCGAGATCATCCGCAACGGCAATGCCGTGTTGGCGCGTACGTCGCGTGGTTTGCCCAGTCGGGTCATGCTCGCCGGACATCTGGATACGGTGCCGATCGCGGACAACGTTCCTTCGCGGCGTGACGGCGACATCCTGCACGGCTGCGGGACCGTGGACATGAAGTCGGGCGACGCGGTCTTCCTACACCTTGCGGCCACCATCGAGAACCTGGCCCACGATCTGACCCTCGTCTTCTACGACTGCGAAGAGATCGCCGCAACGTACAACGGCCTGGGACGGATCGAACGCGAGATCCCGCAATGGCTCGCGGCGGACGTCGCAGTTCTCGGTGAGCCGACGGCCGGTTTCATCGAGGCCGGGTGTCAGGGCACGATGCGGGTGCGGTTGACGGCTTCGGGAACTCGCGCCCATTCGGCCAGGTCCTGGCTGGGGGACAATGCCATTCACAAGTTCGGCGGAGCGTTGGAGCGGTTGTCGAGTTACCAGCCGCGCTCGGTCGACATCGACGGTTGCGGCTACCGCGAGGGCTTGTCGGCGGTGCGGATCTCCGGTGGCGTCGCCGGAAACGTCGTCCCGGACGAAGCCGAGATGGACGTCAATTTCCGATTCGCGCCCGATCGCAGCGAGGTACAAGCCGAGGCGCACGTGCGCGAAGTGTTCGACGGTCTGGGCCTCGGATTCGAGGTCACCGACTCCTCGCCCGGCGCGCTGCCCGGCTTGGCGAACCCGTCCGCTGCCGCCCTGATCGAGGCGGCCGGTGGTCAGTTCCGTGCGAAGTACGGGTGGACCGACGTGTCCAGGTTCTCGGCGCTCGGCATTCCTGCCGTGAACTACGGACCGGGTGATCCGAACCTCGCGCACAAGCGCGACGAGCACGTTCCGGTGCAGCAGATCACCGACGTCGCGGCCGTGCTGAGGAAGTATCTGTCGGCCTGACCGTTAGCCTTGCCGCATGGCACCAGAGAAGAATTCGGCTTCGAAGAAGCAGAGCTCGTCGATCAAGCACCGCGGGCCGGTTCAGCTTCGACGCAAGCGCAAGGACGAGAAGACCACGACGGATCAGCGCTTGCTCGACAAGCGCGGACCCACGGATTGGGTACACACCGATCCGTGGCGTGTGCTGCGTATCCAGAGCGAATTCATCGAAGGTTTCGGCGCACTCGCCGAGGTCCCGCGTGCGGTGACGGTGTTCGGTTCGGCCCGCACCACGGTCGATCATCCCGAGTACCAATCCGGGCGCGAGCTGGGAACGGCGTTGGCCGAGGCCGGGTACGCCGTCATCACCGGTGGTGGGCCAGGAGTGATGGAAGCTGCCAACCGCGGTTGCAGTGAGGCCGGCGGGTACTCGATCGGCCTCGGCATCGAGTTGCCGTTCGAGCAGGGACTCAACGAGTGGGTGGATCTCGGAATCAACTTCCGGTACTTCTTCGCACGCAAGACGATGTTCGTGAAGTACTCCCAGGCATTCATCTGCCTGCCGGGTGGCTTCGGAACACTCGACGAGCTGTTCGAGGCACTCACCCTGGTGCAGACCCACAAGGTCACGCGCTTCCCGATCGTCCTGTTCGGTACCGAGTACTGGTCCGGACTCGTCGATTGGATCCGCGGCACCCTCGAGCGTGACGGCAAGATTTCCGAAGGTGACGTGAACTTGCTGCACGTCACCGACAGTGTGGAAGAAGCAGTACGAATCGTCCTCAACGCCGACAAGGGCGTCGACGAGGCCGCAGATCTGGGGAAAGAAGAAGAATGGTGACCGATTCCGACAAGAAGTACTCGATCTGCGTCTACTGCGCGTCGGGTCCGGTGGACGAATCGTTCCTGGCATTGGCTGCCGAGGTGGGAACCGCGATCGGTCGACGCGGATGGCAGTTGGTCTCGGGTGGCGGCAACGTGTCGATGATGGGCGCTGTCGCCGAGTCCGCTCGCGCGGCGGGTGCCTGGACCGTCGGCGTCATCCCGAAAGCCTTGGTGCACAAGGAAGTTGCCGACGTCGATGCCGACGAACTGATCGTCACGGACACCATGCGCGAACGCAAGAAGCTGATGGAAGACCACGCCGACGCGTTCATCACGCTGCCCGGCGGAATCGGGACGCTGGAAGAGTTGTTCGAGACGTGGACCGCCGGCTACCTGGGAATGCACGAGAAACCTGTCGTGATGCTCGATCCCGTCGGCCACTTCACTGGCCTGCTCGAGTGGTTGAACAAGCTCGACGGGACGGGCTTCGTCGGGCGTCAGGCGCTGGACACTCTGCTGGTGAGGACGGACGTCGAGGCCGCGCTCGACGCGTGCGTCAAATCCTGATCAGACGCTTGCGTGAAACCCTGACCTGGGGCATGGCGGGCTTTATTACCGTGCAGTAAGGTGGCCGCAGACTGGGCGGCCGAATGGGCGCCGGATACGTGTTAGGGGAGCCATGAGTTCGGAAGCCCGTTCGACCGTCGGCCTGCTCGATCTGGCGGCAAAACTGCCGTCGATGATCACCGAGGTGCCGATCCTGGCGCGGGGGGCCGCCGGGCTCACCCGTAAGCCTTCGGCCAAGGAATCGATCGGGTTGATCTTCCAGAAGGCCGCGCACGCGCACCCGTCGCGCCCGTTCATCCGGTTCGAGGGCCACGCGACCAGTTACGCGGAAGCCAACGAACTGGTGAACCGCTACGCGGACGTTCTCCGTGGTCGAGGAGTCGACCGCGGAGACGTCGTCGGAGTGCTGGCAAAGAACACTCCCGAAGCGCTGTTGATCGCCTTGGCCGCGGTAAAACTCGGCGCGGCAGCGGGCATGCTGAACTACAACCAGCGCGACGACGTTCTGGCACACAGCCTTACGCTCCTCGACGCGCGGGTCCTGGGGGTCGCCGACGAGTGCGAAGAAGCCCTCGAATCGTTGCCCGCCGGATTTAGCGGACCGAACCAACTTCTCGTCAGCGAACTCGCGGATCTGGCGAAGACGGCTGATCCGTCCAACCCCGCGGTCACCGCCGAGGTGCTGGCAAAGGAGAAGGCGTTCTACATCTTCACCTCGGGCACCACCGGAATGCCCAAGGCCAGCTTGATGACTCACTTCCGTTGGTTGAAGTCGATGTCGGGGCTCGGGTTGATGGGCGTGCGCTTGCGCGGCTCGGACACCCTGTACTGCTGCCTGCCGCTCTACCACAACAACGCGTTGACGGTCTCGCTGTCCTCGGTGCTCGCGTCCGGTGCGACAATCGCGATCGGACGTCAGTTCTCGGCCTCGCGGTTCTGGGACGACATCGCACTCAACAAGGCGACCGCGTTCACCTACATCGGCGAACTGTGCCGCTATCTGCTCAACCAGCCGGTCAAGCCGACCGACAGCGACAATGCTGTTCGGCTGATGGTGGGTAACGGTCTGCGCCCTGAGATCTGGGCCGAATTCACCCAGCGGTTCGGCATACCCCGCGTCGCCGAGTTCTACGGTGCGAGCGAATGCAACATCGCGTTCGTCAACGCACTCAACGTCGACAAGACAGCAGGCATCTGCCCGTTGCCGCACGCCGTCGTGGAGTTCGACGAGGACACCGGAAAAGCGTTGCGTGGAGCCGACGGTCGACTCCGCAAGGTTTCCACGGGTCAGGTCGGACTCCTGCTGTCGAAGGTCACCGACCGGGCGCCTTTCGACGGTTACACCGACGAAGCGGCGAGCAACAGCAAACTGGTACGCGGCGGATTCAAGGACGACGACACCTGGTTCGACACCGGAGACCTGGTGCGCAAGCAGGGATGGGGCCACGTCGCCTTCGTCGACCGCCTCGGCGACACCTTCCGTTGGAAGGGCGAGAACGTTGCCACCACGGAGGTCGAGGGCGCACTGAGTTCGCACCCGGCCGTCGAGGAAGCAGTTGTCTACGGCGTCGAGATTCCGGGCACCGACGGTCGCGCGGGCATGGCGGCGGTCAAGCTGCGGGACGGTCAAAGCTTGGAGGGAAGTGAAGTCGCGGCACACCTATACGGCAAGCTCCCCAACTACGCGGTCCCGCTGTTCATCCGCATCGTCGACTCACTCGAACACACCAGCACTTTCAAGTCGCGCAAGGTGGAATTGCGCAACGAGGGCTACGACGTCGGCGCCGACACTCTGCACGTTCTCGAAGGCCGCGAGGGTGGTTACGTGGACTCGTACGACGAATACGTAGGAAAGGTCGCGGCGGGCTCGGTACCCAAGGGCTAGACCGAGTTCCGTCATGCCAGTATGAGTGGCATGTCTTCACTCCCCGGTTCTACCGCGCAGCCAGGTCCGGCGCCCACCCTGTGTGGGCGTCCGGTCGCGGTCGACCGTGCACTGGTGATGGCCATCGTCAACCGCACTCCCGATTCCTTCTACGACCAGGGCGCGACGTTCTCGGATTCGGCAGCGATGGCTGCCGTCGACAGGGCCGTCGACGAGGGCGCCGATCTGGTGGACATCGGGGGAGTGAAAGCTGGGCCCGGTGACCTCGTCGACGCCGACGAAGAGGTCAGGCGAGTCGTTCCGTTCGTCGCCGCGATCAGAGCCAAGTACCCCGAGCTGATCATCAGCGTCGACACCTGGCGGAGCGGCGTCGCGCGGTTGGCACGCGCCGAAGGCGCCGACCTGATCAACGACACGTGGGCGGGTGCGGATCCCGACCTCGTCCTGGTTGCTGCCGAGACTGGTGCCGGGATCGTCTGCTCGCACACGGGTGGCGCGGTTCCGCGCACCCGCCCGCATCGTGTCCGCTACGACGACGTCGTCGCAGATGTGGTCACCGAGGTCGTGTCGGCGGCAGAGCGCGCCCTGGCACTCGGGGTTCCGCGTGACGCGATCCTGATCGATCCCACCCACGATTTCGGTAAGAACACCTTTCACGGGCTCGAGTTGTTGCGGAAAGTGGACGTTCTTGTAAACACCGGGTGGCCAGTGCTGATGGCGCTGAGTAATAAGGACTTCATCGGGGAGACTCTTGGTGTGGAGCTTTCCGAGAGGTTGGAGGGAACATTGGCAGCGACAGCAATGGCCGCGGCGGGCGGCGCCCGGGTGTTCCGTGTTCACGAGGTGGCGTCCACCCGTCGAGTCGTCGACATGGTGGCCGCGATCCAGGGACGCCGTGCCCCGGTACGTACGGTTCGAGGTCTGGCATGAGCATCACCGGTGCGG
>NZ_LVCT01000181.1:0-670 GCF_001647205.1 Rhodococcus sp. EPR-134 | reverse complement strand
CGGTGGTGTTGCCCGCACTCAACGAAGAGGACACCGTTGCCGCGGTGGTCGACACCATTCATCCGTTGCTCGGTGGCCTGGTCGACGAGTTGATCGTTCTCGATTCCGGTTCGACCGACAGAACCGCCGAGCGTGCTCGCGCTGCTGGAGCAACGGTGATCAGTCGTGAGAGCGCGGTCCCGTCCATCCCGCCGACTGCGGGCAAAGGTGAGGTGCTCTGGCGTTCGGTCGCCGCAACGACCGGCGATCTGATCGCATTCGTCGACTCCGATCTCATCAATCCCGATCCGGCGTTCGTGCCCAAACTGCTGGGGCCACTGCTCACGGTTGACGGCATCCATCTGGTGAAGGGCTACTACCGCCGTCCGCTGCGCGTGAGCGGCACGGAGGATGCCAACGGCGGCGGGCGAGTCACGGAATTGGTTGCGCGGCCCATGTTGGCCGCGCTGCGGCCGGAACTCACGTCGGTACTGCAACCGCTTGGCGGTGAATACGCGGGCACCCGTGAGCTGCTGTCCGCTGTCCCGTTCGCGCCCGGCTACGGCGTCGAGATCGGCCTTCTGCTCGACACGTACGACACGTTGGGGCTGGCGGCGATCGGTCAGGTCAATCTCGGTGTGCGCAAGCATCGCAACCGGCCGCTCGCCGACCTCGGTGTGATGAGCCGGCA
>NZ_LVCT01000180.1:0-3027 GCF_001647205.1 Rhodococcus sp. EPR-134 | reverse complement strand
GGAAGAGCTGCCGCCGCTGCCTCCTGGCACGACGGCGACCGTACTCCCGGCAGAGGACGTCACCGGGGCGGATGTCGACGCGCTGCGTTTTCAGCAGGTGCTGCGTGGCTACAAGGCGAGTGAAGTGGATTGGGCCCTGCATCGCCTCGGGTTGGAAATCGATTCTCTGCGTGCACAACTGGGCCGTGACGAGCGGTCTGAGGTCCTGGTGAAAGCGGATGCTCCGGACAAGGCCGAAGCATCGCAGGAGGAGCCTGAGACCGTATCCGAATCGAAGGATTCCCAGGGCTGATGGCCGACGGACTCGTTCGGTGCGGCTGGGTGGTCGAGACGCCCGGCGACACGCTCTACCGCGACTATCACGACGAGGAGTGGGGGCGTCCGCTGCACGGGCGCGACGAACTGTTCGAACGACTCGCCCTCGAAGCATTCCAATCGGGACTTTCGTGGATCACGATTCTGCGCAAACGCGAGGCGTTCCGCGAAGCCTTCGACGGGTTCGATCCGGACAAGGTCGCAGCGTACGGAGTTGCGGATGTCGAGAGATTGCTCTCCGATGCCGCGATCGTCCGCAATCGCGCGAAGATCGAGGCGACGATTTCCAACGCCCGAGTGCTCGTGAATTCGCCCGATCTGGACCTCGATTCGTTACTCTGGTCGTTCTCGCCGCCTCGACGCACCAGAAGACTGACATCAATTGCAGAGGTTCCCGCGGTCACTCCCGAGTCGACTGCCATGGCTAAGGAACTCAAGCGGCGCGGGTTCAAGTTTGTGGGTCCTACCACGGCTTATGCGCTCATGCAGGCCACCGGAATGGTCGATGATCACGTGGCTGATTGCTGGGTTCCGGCGCAGGTGTGACGGACGACTGAACACCCCTAAATGTGACTCAGATTCCCGGTTCCCGCATCCATAGGGAACAATGGAGGGTACGAGCCTCGCTGATTGTTGGCGGGGCGCACCGTTAGTCGAGGCGCAGAGCAATGCAGCGCAGATCTGGAGGGAGCAGAGGATGGCGGCCATGAAGCCCCGGACCGGGGACGGTCCCCTCGAAGCAACCAAAGAGGGACGAGGAATCGTCATGCGGGTTCCACTCGAGGGTGGCGGACGCCTCGTCGTCGAGCTGACCCCGGATGAAGCTGCAGCGCTCGGTGTGGAACTCACGAACGTCACCAGCTAGTCGGGTCCAGGTTGTAGCAGTACGAACAACAGCACGTGATTGCACGCAGGCTCCGTATCCGTTTCGGTACGGGGCCTGAAGTGTGTGCGCACCGCCGGTAGCCGAAAGGACGGATCAATGCTTGCCGCCGTGATCGACCTTCTGTCCTGCCCGCAGTGTGCTGCTGATCTGGAATTGGTGGACGGCGCCGCCGAGTGCGACCGCGGACATCGATTCGATATCGCTCGTCAGGGTTACGTGAGCCTGATCAGTGGCGGTGCCACGAAGTTCACCGGCGACAGTGCCGAGATGATTGCCGCGCGTGCACGATTGCTCGGCGCCGGCCACTTCGGCCCGCTGATGGATGCCGTCACCCGGGCCTGCGCGACGACGGCGGGGTCGGACCCCGCGCGGATCGTCGAAATCGGCGCAGGCACAGGACAATACCTCGCACACGTCGTGGATTCGCTGCCTGATTCTCGGGCGATAGCGTTGGACGTGTCCAAGTTCGCGGCCCGACGTGCCGCGAAGGTCCACGAAAGAATCGGTTCGATCGTCGCAGACGTCTGGCAACCACTGCCCATTCGCGGCGGAGCGCTCTCTCATGTGCTCTGTGTGTTCGCTCCTCGTAACGGTCCGCAGTCCCATCGAGTTCTCGCCGAAGACGGCGTTCTGGTGGTCCTGACGCCCACCGACAGGCATCTGCGCGAGCTGATCGACATTCTCGCGATGGTCCGGGTCGACGACCGCAAAGTGGAACGTCTCGAATCGTCGATGGCCGGATACTTCGAGCGTGTGAGTAGCGACGAGGTCGAGTTCACGATGTCACTCTCACACCAGGACGTCCTCGACTTGGTGGGGATGGGACCGTCGGCGAGACACCTGACGCCCGCCGATCTGGCTGCCGCCGTGGCGAAGCTGCCGCAGCCGAGCACCGTCACCGCGTCGGCGACGGTCTCGAGCTATCGCAAGATCTGACGCGGATCAGCGTCTCGTGACGGCGTCCGCGTAGACCTCGAGCGTCTGCTTGGCGATTTCGGCCCAGGAGAACTCGTCGATCGCACGGATCCTGCCCGCACGACCCATCGCGTCGGCGCCTTCTCGGTCGGCGACAACGGCATTGACGGTGGCCGCGAGCGATTCCTCGAATGCGTTCGGCTCGTAGGCGTTGTAGTGCACGAGTCGACCGGTGACGCCGTCGGCGCCCACCTCGGGGATGCCGCCGACGTCGGAAGCGACCACGGCGGTCTCACACGCCATGGCTTCGAGATTGACGATCCCGAGGGGTTCGTACACCGAAGGGCAGACGAATACCGTTGCTGCCGAAAGTATTTCCCTGATCTGCTCGGTCGGGAGCATCTCGCGCACCCAGTAGACATTGCCCCGGTGCCGGGCGAGTTCGGCCACCGCCTTCTCCGTCTCGGCGGCGATCTCCGGCGTATCGGGAGCGCCGGCGCACAGCACGAGCTGAATCTCCGGGTCGAAGTGGTGGGCTGCCGCGACGAGGTGCCCGACGCCCTTCTGCCTCGTGATGCGTCCGACAAAGGCCACGATGGGTTTCGCCGGGTCGACGCCGATCGACGCGAGTGCGGACTGTGCTCCCGGCGCAGATCCCCCGGGATGCCATACCTCGGTGTCGATTCCGTTGCGGACTACGTGAACGCGACTCGGATCGACAGCGGGGTACGCGTCGAGGACGTCGAGTCGCATACCGGAACTGACGGCGATGATCGCGTCTGCGTGCTCGACGGCGTTGCGTTCGGACCACGACGAGATCCGATAGCCGCCGCCTAGCTGTTCGGCCTTCCACGGGCGTCTGGGCTCGAGTGAGTGCGCGGTGAGGATGTGCGGCACGTCGTAGAGAGCCG
>NZ_LVCT01000179.1:0-6467 GCF_001647205.1 Rhodococcus sp. EPR-134 | reverse complement strand
AGCGTCGTCAGGGCCGGGTTGGATCCGGCGAGAGCGGGGTCGGGAGAGTGGACGATCGCGCCTTCGCGCGGGGCGCCCATGCAGTGCACGTCGACCTCGCACAGCCGTTTCATCCGAGCGACGAGCTCGGTTACGTGTACTCCTGCGCCGCCGTAGATCTCCGGCGGGTATTCCTTGGTCATCATCGCGACTCGCACGCGCTAAACCTAACCGCCCGTGGTCGATCCGGCTACCGATCACGTTATCCCCGGCCGTTCGGAGGGGGACACGATCGGACCTCTCGGACTGCTTCGCTAGCGGGAGTTCACCAGTGCGGATAGGTTAGCGGTGTGAGAAGCCAGCCGCATGTGCTTGGAATCGTGCTCGCCGGGGGCGAGGGCAAACGCTTGTATCCGCTGACCGCGGACAGAGCGAAGCCCGCAGTGCCCTTCGGAGGTGCATATCGACTTATCGACTTCGTGTTGAGCAACCTTGTCAACGCGGGATATCTGCGTATTTGTGTGTTGACGCAATACAAGTCACATTCACTCGACCGCCACATTTCGCAGACGTGGCGATTGTCCGGGTTCGCGGGTGAGTACATCACCCCGGTCCCGGCCCAGCAGCGGCTCGGGCCGCGCTGGTACACCGGCAGTGCCGACGCAATCCTGCAGTCGCTCAATCTCGTTTACGACGAGGACCCCGAGTACATCGTGGTTTTCGGTGCCGACCACGTGTACCGGATGGATCCGGAACAGATGGTTCAGCACCACATCGAATCCGGGGCAGGCGTGACGGTCGCGGGTATTCGTGTACCGCGAAGTGAGGCTTTTGCTTTCGGCTGCATCGACAGTGACGAGTCCGGACGCATCACCCAGTTCCTGGAAAAGCCCGCCCATCCTCCCGGGACACCGGACGACCCCAATTCGACGTTCGCGTCCATGGGTAACTATGTGTTCACCACCAAGGTACTCGTGGACGCCATCCGCGCTGATTCAGAGAATTCCGATTCCGATCACGACATGGGCGGAGACATCATTCCCGCCTTGGTCGCCGCGGGTGAGGCGTCGGTCTACGACTTCAAGGACAACGTCGTTCCCGGCGCCACCGATCGAGACCGCGGTTACTGGCGTGACGTCGGTACCCTCGACGCCTTCTACGACGCTCACATGGACCTGGTGTCGGTGCACCCGATCTTCAATCTCTACAACCGTCGCTGGCCCATCCGCGGCGCCACCGAGAATCTCGCGCCCGCAAAGTTCGTGAAGGGCGGACTCGCGCAGGAATCGTTGGTCGGTGCTGGGTCGATCCTGTCCGCGGCGACCGTGCGCAATTCGGTACTCAGTTCCAACGTGATGATCGAGGACGGTGCGACCGTCGAGGGCAGCGTGCTGATGCCGGGTGTGCGCATCGGCAAGGGTGCCGTCGTACGGCGAGCGATCCTCGACAAGAACGTCGTCGTCGGTGACGGCGAAATCATCGGCGTCGATCTCGAACGTGACCGCGAACGATTTGCCGTCAGTCAGGGTGGCGTCGTCGCCATCGGTAAGGGCGTCTGGATCTAGAGCTTGCTCGCGCAGAGGAGGCCGTCACCGAGGGGGAGGAGGACTCGAATGAGTCGCTCGTCCTCGGTCACGGCCTTTGCCGCTTCTCGGACCGCAACCGTTGTCGCGTCGCGTGCGGAGCTGTCGGCAACGCGGCCGTCGGCCAGGGCGTTGTGCAGTACGATGACACCGCCGGAGCGCAGCAGGCGGACACCTTCGCGGACGTAGTGCGGGTGGTCGATCGCGGCGCAGTCGACGAATACCAGGTCGTAGCCGCCGTCGGCGAGCCGGGGAAGCACGTCGAGAGCCCGTCCGTTGATCAGGCGAGTGCGTGCCGGAGCGATTCCGCTTTCGCGGAAGGTCAGCTTGGCGGCCCGCTGATGTTCGGGTTCGCTGTCGATCGTGGTCAGGACGCCGTCGTCGCGCATTCCGTGCAGAAGCCACAGGCTGCTCACGCCGGCTCCGGTACCCACCTCGACGGCCGTCTTCGCGTCGAGCATCCTCGCGAACATCGCGAGCGTCGCACCGACGGCGGGCGTCACCGGATGGGCTCCGAGATCCAGCGCTCGATCTCGCGCCGCGGTCAAAATCTCGTCCTCGGAAACTACGTCCTCGACGTGGCGGAGTATCTGTTCGGCGTGGGTCACGCTCATGAGGTTATCGGGCGGTTCGGATTGTCGCTGCAAGGCGCGCAGTCACCAGGATTCTCAGGAATCCCTCAGGCTCCTCATATGGCGTGCACACCGCGATGAGAAAAGGTGTATACATCGCCGGATCGAAGATCGCACGGCGGTATCGATTTCTACCAAGTTGATCTTTCGCAGCTCGGTGATCGGGAACAAATCACAGCAACGGCTGGTTCTCCCGAATATCGCGCATCACGTGATTCGGACAACGCGGTGATCGAACTACGCGATCCCGAGCAGGAGGATCAACTTATTTACCAGGTCAACGACGAGCCTCGCCCTCGAGAGTCGGAAGTTTTGACGACGGAATCGGCTGTGGATTCCGAATTGATCGGCACTGCTGTGTTCGATGCAACTGGTGAGAAGTCCTCCATGCCGACTTGGGACGAACTCGTGCGTCAGCACGGTGACCGGGTGTACCGCCTGGCCTACCGGTTGTCAGGCGATGCCCAGGACGCCGAGGACTTGACGCAGGACACCTTCATCCGGGTGTTCCGCTCGCTCTCCGATTATCAGCCCGGAACTTTCGAGGGCTGGTTGCACCGCATCACCACAAACCTGTTCCTCGACATGGTTCGCCGACGCAATCGCATCCGTATGGAAGCGCTGCCCGAGGACTACGACCGCGTTCCCTCGCCCGGTCCGGACCCCGAGCAGATCTACCACGACGCGCGCCTCGACGCAGGTCTGCAGGCCGCACTGGACTCACTCGCACCTGAATTTCGTGCCGCTGTCGTGCTCTGTGACATCGAAGGTCTGTCGTACGAGGAAATCGGTGCCACACTGGGAGTGAAGCTCGGAACGGTTCGTAGCCGTATCCATCGTGGGCGACAGGCGATTCGTGATCATCTGGCAGCGCAGCGCGCAGCCGAATCCGAACTCGTCGGTTTCTGACGGTCGGGTTCGAGCTACAGAGCGGGACGTGGTCAATCACCTGGAGGGACGAATGACGGAGGCGCGGGCACATCGCCAGTTCGGTTCGACCGAACATCTGGCCAGCGAGGCAATCGCTGCCTACGTCGACGGAGAACTCCGAATGCAGGCCTACTTGCGGGCCTCGCATCACATCTCGATCTGTGCCGAGTGCGCTGCGGCCGTCGATGCTCAGCAGCAGGCACGTGGTGCGCTGCGTCGAAGCGGCGAGATGACGATGCCGTTGTCCCTGGTGGGACTTCTCAGCCAGATTCCTTCGTGCAACAGTCCGACTACCGGGCCGAATTCGGAAAACGCCGACAGTTCCGTCGGTAATCAACCCGCCGGCTTCTCCACCATCAGCAAGAGGTTGTCCCGTCGCTGGCGCAAATGACGCCGCGCGCCAGCTTCCCGGCGCGGATCAGTGATACTGGACCATGTGACTGACGGAAAAAGGGGGCACTCCGGAGTGAGTTCGGATTCTTCGGCAAACGGTTCGGTGGACAGACCGGCAGATGCGCCGGTTCTCGACCCCCGTCCGGTCTATCGACCCCAGATCGATCCGGCCTCGCGCCAGGTGTTCGGTCGGCCGAGTGGAGTCGAGGGCTCGTTCACTCCGGTGGCCGCGCGATCGACTCCGTCCTCCGATGTCGTGATCGGGACTCCGGACCCGGTTCTGGCCGAAGCGTTCGGTCGACCCGCAGACGCCACCGAGTCGATCGGTCGCGATCCCGATGCGACGGCGAACAACACGCCCGACGAAGAACCGCCGCGTGATCCGTGGCGTGATCCTGAATCCGCCGTCTCGCTCGGCAAGCCCGCAGAGTCCGAGGCGCCGGTGCAGTTGCCTCCCGCCCAGAAACTCGACGTGCGTGAGCTGTTGTTCGGTCGCAAGGTCGCCCCCTCGGCACTGGCCGCGCTTGCGGGCATGGCGCTTGTCATCGCTCTCGTCGGTGGGTTGTTTGCCACTGTCATCACTGCCGATCGCAGTTCACTCACCAGCTCACGTGTCACGCTCGTTCAATCCGGCGGTGGGGAACAGCCGGAGTCTCAGGTGGCGAAGGTCGCCGACGCGGTACTGCCATCCGTGGTGTCGATTCAGGTCGCCGTCGGTGACCAGGGCAGCACGGGTTCCGGTGTGGTCATCTCGGGTGAGGGATACATCGTCACCAACAACCACGTGATCTCCTCGGCCGTTCCGCCCGCTCAGGACGCGAAGATCCAGGTGATCTTCTCCGACGGAACCAAGACCGACGCCCAGATCGTCGGACGTGATGTCAAGACAGACCTCGCAGTGCTCAAGGTGTCGGCGAACAATCTGACGGTCGCTCAGCTCGGAAAATCCGAGGATGTTCAGGTGGGCGACGACGTCGTCGCCGTCGGCTCACCGCTCGGATTGAGCAAGACTGTCACCCGCGGGATCGTCAGTGCACTGAACCGGCCTCTGCGGTTGTCGGGTGAAGGCACTGACACCAACGCCGTCATCGACGCCGTCCAGACCGACGCGGCGATCAATCACGGCAATTCCGGTGGTGCGCTCGTCGACGATGAAGCCCGCGTCATCGGCATCAACACCGCAATGCTCAGTGAGTCCGGTGGTTCGGTCGGGCTCGGCTTCGCGATTCCGATCGACACGGTCACCGAGGTGGCTCAGACCATCATCCGTGACGGCAAGGTTCATCACCCCGACATCGGCGTGAATGCCCGCACCGCGGTCAATGACGCGACCAGTGGTGCTGCGGTGGCCAACGTGCGCGACGGCAGCCCCGCTCAACGTGCGGGGATCGTCGAGGGTGACGTCATCGTCAAGGTCGGTGACCGACCGGTGACAAGCGCCGACGAATTGGTGGTTGCGGTCAACGCGACGACCGTCGATCAGCCTGTCAACGTTCAGTTGATCCGCGACGGACGGCAGGTCGACATTTCGGTCACGCCGGTGTCGGACTGATCGGACCCTGCGATCTTCCTGTGAGGTTGATCCGGACATGCGCGCACCGAGCGAGCACACAGTAGGCTGACCCTGTGTTTGGCAACATCGGTTGGGGCGAGTTCATGATCCTCCTCGTAGCGGCTCTGGTCATCTTGGGACCTGAGCGGCTTCCTGGTGCGGTCTCCTGGGTCACGAAATCCCTGAGGCAGGTGCGCGAATATGCTTCGGGCGCTTCCAATCAGCTAAAGGAAGAACTGGGCACCGATTTCGAGGATCTGCGTAAACCGCTCGCAGATCTGAACAAGCTGCGCGGAATGACGCCGCGCGCTGTGATCACCCAGCACCTCCTCGACGGCGACGACTCCATCTTCACGGGCAACTTCGACAAGAAGCCGCAGAGCGGAGTGCAGGAGCCGAAGACGCTGTCGAAGGACAAGCCACTCACCGCCGGCGAACGTCCTCCTGTGGACTTCGACGCCACCTAGATTCGACATACGCAAGGGCGCCTGTCACCGATCGGTGACAGGCGCCCTTCCGTATGAGGGGGTTCTACAGGTTGCGAACCGTGTTGATACCGAGCGACATTCCGGCCAGCCCGCGCTGACGGACGGCCAACTTGTCGGCGATGTCCTTGAGTGCGATGGCTGCGGGTGAATCGGGAGCGCTGAGGACGATCGGCGTCCCGGCGTCGCCTGCCTCGCGGACGGACGGATCCAGCGGGATCTGTCCGAGAAGCGGAACCTTGGCGCCGACGGCCTTCGTGAGGCGATCGGAGACGGTCTGCCCGCCGCCTTCGCCGAAGACGTCCATACGGGTGCCGTCGGGAAGTTCGAGCCACGACATGTTCTCGACGACGCCGGCGACGCGCTGGCGGGTCTGCAGGGCGATCGCGCCCGCGCGCTCGGCGACCTCTGCAGCAGCCTGCTGCGGTGTGGTGACGACCAGGATCTCGGCGCTCGGGATGAGCTGAGCCACGGAGATGGCGATGTCACCGGTGCCGGGCGGCAGATCGAGCAGCAGCACGTCCAGATCGCCCCAGAACACGTCGGCGAGGAACTGCTGGAGCGCGCGGTGCAGCATCGGTCCGCGCCAGACGACAGGTGTGTTGCCCTGGGTGAACTGCGCGATGGAGATCATCTTCACGTCGTGGGCGACGGGCGGCATGATCATGCGCTCGACCTGAGTCGGCTTGGCGTCAGTGCCGAGCATGCGGGGGATCGAGTGGCCGTAGATATCCGCGTCGAGTACACCCACGGACAGTCCGCGCGCGGCCATTGCTGCCGCGAGATTGACTGTCACGCTGGACTTTCCGACTCCGCCCTTACCGGAGGCCACGGCGTAGACGCGGGTGAGTGAACCTGGCTGGGCGAACGGGATGACGGGCTCGGCGGAATCGCCGCGAAGCGACTTGCGAAG